>JAEZXM010000127.1 GCA_023419875.1 Pseudomonadota bacterium
ACCCCGGAGATGGTCATGTGGTGGCCGGCGGCGTTGAGGACGAGCCGCACCTGCCCCGGCAGGCCACGCAGCGTGAAGGTGCCGTCGGGGCCGGCCGTGGTCTCGGCCACGGCGCTGGACGGCATGACGAAGTCCACCACCTCCACCGGGACGGCTTCGGCCGCGACGCGGGCGTGCGGCAGCGGCGCCCCGGTGCTCTCGTCGAGGGCGACGCCGGTCAGCGTGCCGCCCGCGCCGAGCCTGACCTCCAGCTCGCCGATCTGGGGCGGCGGGGGGACCGAGACCTTCGTCGGATCGGAGGGAGCGTGGCCGGGCGCGAGGACCACCATCATGCAGTCGCCCGTCTCCAGCTCGTCGATGCTGAAGCATCCCGAGGGATCGGCGACGGACAGCTCGACGTCCGGATCGTTCCGCCAGCCGTTGGAGCTGAAGAAGGCCTTGACCACGTACGGCGCGACGGGCGCGCCGGTCTCCGCCGAGCGCACGCACCCGCGCAGCCGCCCGCCGCGCGCGAGCGCGAGCTTCACCTCCGGCCCCCCTGGGATGACGCGGCCGACGCTCGCCGGCTGATAGCCCTCCGCGCGCGCCGCGAGGATGTGCGGCGAGCGGTCGAGCTCGGCGATCGTGAACCGGCCGTCGGCGTCGGTCGTCCCTTGCGCCACCGGTGTGCCCGCGTACGCCCAGCCGTGCGTCCGGGCCGCCTCCACCAGCGCGCCGGGGATCGGCTCGCCGTCGGGCCCGACCACGCGCCCGGCGAGCGCCGCCTTGGCGGGCTCCGACCCGGCCCAGGCCGTGCCGAGGGTGATCCGGATCGCGCCGTTCACGATCGACTGGACGTCCACCTTGGCGTGGCCGGGGTAGTACCCCGGCTTGCGCGCCTCGAGGATCGAGCCCTGGGGCGCCGCCGCCCGGAAGGCGCCGCCCGCGTCGGCGACCCAGTGGCCCGGGATGGTGATGAGGACCGCGCGCGCCCCGCCGGACCCGCGGAGCACCACCTCCGCGCCCGGGACCGGCCGGCCGTCCTCATCCACGACCAGCCCGTCGATCTCCGTCGCCGGCGTGAGGAACACCTCGAGCCCGCGGACGTGCTTCCCGTTGGCCGCGTCGAGCTGGACCGGGCTGAAGCCCCACTCCGGCGCGAACGGGAAGTACCCCGGCGCGCTCGCCGTCGCGAGGAGCCAGCGGCCCGCCGCCGGAGGCTGGAAGAAGAACGCGCCGTCCGGCCCGGCCTGCACCGAGGCCGCGACCCCGCCGCGCGAGAACGTGAGCTCCGCTTCAGGAACGGGCGTGCCCGTCGCCGAGGAGAGGACGCGTCCCTCGAAGGTACCCGGCGTGAGGTTGCGCAGCGGCTCGAACTCCTGCCGGCCGGGCCGCACCGGGAGCGCCGCGGAGGGCGGCGCCTCGATCGTCTGCCCGGTGGGCGGCGCGGGAGGCGCCTCGCCGCCGCGCAGGAGCCCGATCGCGACGAGCGCGAGGACGACGGGAGCGGTGAGCGCGGCGAGCCGGGCGCGCCTCATGCCGGGATCGTAGCGCAGCCGACGAGAAGTGGGCAGTGCGAGCGCGAAAAGTGGGCAGTGGCGGCGGGGGCGGGAGGACGTCTCACCCGTTACCGGGCGGTAACCGAGGGGCGACCGCCGGCCGGGGGCGAGACTCCCGCCCGGGATCCGGGCAGCCGCCCGCCGCTCGAGCACCCGATGCACGGCGACCGGGCAGGGAGCTCGATTGCGCGGCAATCGTTGCTCTCATTGCGAGCAGCGCAATGGTGCGATCAAAAAGGCATCACCTGCGCAAACTCCGTGCTGCTATGGTGCGCACCGCTCGCTCGACATGGGACACGGAGGGGAGCTCGCATGAGCGCTCTCGACACCGGAAACACCGCCTGGATGCTCACCTCGACCGCCCTGGTGCTGTTCATGACGCTGCCCGGGCTGGCGCTGTTCTACGGCGGCCTGGTCCGGACCAAGAACGTGCTCTCGGTCCTGATGCAGTGCTTCTCGATCACCGCGCTGGTGACGGTCCTCTGGGTCGCGGTGGGCTACTCCCTCGTCTTCACGCAGAGCGCGTCGCCCGCCCTCGCCCCCTTCATCGGCGGCCTCTCCAAGGCGTTCCTCGCCAACGTCGGCCGCGACTCGCTCCAGGGCTCCGTGCCCGAGACGGTCTTCGCGATGTTCCAGCTCACCTTCGCGGTGATCACCCCGGCGCTCATCATCGGCGCCTTCGCCGAGCGCATCCGGTTCAGCGCCATGCTCCTCTTCATGGCGCTCTGGTCGCTCCTCGTCTACGTGCCGATCGCGCACTGGATGTGGGGAGGCGGGTGGCTCCAGAAGATGGGGGCGCTCGACTTCGCCGGCGGCATCGTGGTCCACCTCTCCGCCGGCGTGGCGGGCCTGGTGACCGCGATCTACGCCGGGCGCCGGAAGGGCTATCCGTACACCCCGATGCCCCCGCACAGCCTCACGCTCTCGGTGGTGGGCGCGGGCATGCTGTGGATGGGCTGGTTCGGCTTCAACGCCGGGAGCGCGCTGGCCGCCAACGGCCAGGCGGGCATGGCGGTGATGGTGACGCAGATCTCCGCCGGCACGGCGGCGATGGTGTGGCTCTTCGTGGAGTGGCGGAAGCACGGCCGCCCGAGCGTGCTCGGGATCATCACCGGCGCGGTGGGCGGCCTCGCCACCATCACGCCCGGCTCCGGCTACGTCGGCGCCGCCGGCGCCATGGCCATCGGCGCCGTCGCCGGCATGGTCTGCTTCCTCGGTGCCACCACGCTCAAGCGGCGGATGGGCTACGACGACTCGCTCGACGCCTTCGGCGTGCACGGCGTCGGCGGGCTCGTCGGCTCGCTCCTCGCCGGCGTCTTCGCGGCGGCCGCCCTGGGCGGGAGCGAGGCGGTGGACCCGGGCCGGCAGCTCGGGGTGCAGCTCGTCGCGTGCGCCGCGACCGTCGTCTGGTCGACCGCGCTCACCTGGGTCTGCATCAAGGTGGCGGACCTCGCGTTCGGCTTCCGCGTCGACGAGGAGCACGAGATCGTCGGCCTGGACCTGACGTCTCACGAGGAGCGCGGGTACGACTTCTGACCGGCACCGCGTCCCCCGCCCCGGGCGCGACGCTCCTCCGCTCAGCTCTCCGCGAGCACGATGATCCGGTCGCCCGGCGCGAAGGTGACGAGGGCGGACTTCTCGGGGTTCACCACGATCCCGTGGGCGCTCTCGGCCTCGTCCACGAGGGCGGCGACCCGGTAGCCGATCGCCACCTCGCCGCGGCGCCGGGCGGCCTCGAGCACCGTGTAGAAGTCGAGCGGAACTCCGGTCTCGACGTAGTCCGGCGCCGGCTTGAGATAGATCTCCGAGCCCTCCGGGTCGAAGAGGTCCTTGAAGACGTCGTCCAGGGCCCGGTTCTCGGAGACCTGCGAGAGCATCAGGGCCACGAGCCGATCGCTGACCACGAAGTCGTCGGCGCGGGCCGCCTCGGCGAGATCGCGGTTGCGCACGTCGAGCATCTCGCTCACCACCGGGACGCGCCGCCCGGCGCGGTCGGCCATGTCGCGGAGGTGGAGGAGCGTGATGAGCGTCCGGGCGTCGGCATCCGCCTCGGGGATGTCGTCGTCGCAGACCACCACGACGTGATCCTGCTGCCCGATGTCGAGCCCGTCGAGGACGGCGCGCGAGGTGGTGTCCCCGCGCACGAAGGCGATCGAGTGGTGCTCGAGCTTCGGGTACAGCTCCTCGATGGCCGCGGGGCACTCCCGGTCGGCGACCACGGTGACCCGCGAGCCGGCGGGCACGTAGTGGTCGAGCTCCTGGATCATCGCCGGCACCCGCCAGCTCCAGCCCAGGAAGATCGCCGCCTCGGGCCGGGGCGGGACCGCGACCGCCCTCCGGAGCCGCCGTTCGTCCACGCGTGGCGGAGGTTTCCCGGAGAGCACGACGGTGTCGTCGTCCTCGGAGATGGCGATGACCTGGTCGTCGTCCCCGAGCACGGTGTCCATGGGAGGGTTGAGGAGCGCCTTCCCGCCGCGGAAGAGGCCGATGACCGCCGAGTCCTCGTACGCCGAGAGCGCCTCGCCGAAGGTCCTCCCCGCGAGGGCCGGCTCGGACTTGAAGTAGATCTCGTCGCCGCCGAAGTCGAGGAGCTCCTGGTACACGACCGAGAGCCCCTGCTGCCGGCAGGTCTGGGCGGTGATGCGGGAGATGAGCTCGCCCGCGAGGACGATCTTCGCCTCGCCGCGGCTCGCGAGCCGCGCCGCCTCGAGATTCCGCGGCTCCCGGAGCTCGGCCACGATGTGGTACGGCTCGGCGCGCCGGGTCGGGCTGTGCGTCAGCGCCAGCAGCGTCTTGATCACGGCGACGTCCGGCTGCGGCCCCTCGGGCGAGAGCACGATGACGCTCTTCGCCTCCTGCACGGCGATCCGGTCGAGGTCGGCCATCTCCGAGGGATTGCCCGAGCGGCAGACGACGCGCGTCGTCCTGAGGCACGGGACGCGCTCGCGGATCGCGTCCTCCATCTCGACCTTGTCCGCGTCGCCCAGCACCACGACCGCCGCCCGGCGCCGGTTGGCGTTGGCCTCGACGAGCTCCGCGACCACGTCGAAGACGAGCGGCGACCAGCCCAGGATCGCCGTGTGCCCGGACTCGATCACCTGCGACCGCCCCTTGCGCAGCGACTCGATCCGCTGCTCGAGGCCGCTCGTGAGGACGCCGATGAAGGCGCTCACCACGAACACGCCGCCGAGGGTCACCCCGAACATGGAGAACAGGAACCCCCAGCTCCCCTGGTCGCCGCCCATGGTGCCGGCGTCGAGGGTGCGCATGAGCGACATCCAGGCGATCTGCACGAAGCCCAGGGGCCCGCCCTCGCCGTCGGGGGCGAGCCCGGCCGCCCAGACGACCAGCGAGAAGGCGACGATCACCAGCAGTGACACGACCGCCAGCCAGCCCACGAGCGCGATGGTGCCGCGCGAGAGGGAACGATCGAAGGCGTACCGGAGCTGGGCGGCGAGGCCGGGGCGGCGAGCAGGGCGGGCGGTGGGCATGATCGGTCCGTTTGCGGGGCGCGCCGGGGCGGCGTGCGACATCGAGCGTTCGACGCGGAGCGGAGCTGCGCTGCCAGTCCGGAGCGGCGGGGAGGTCGGGCCGGTGCGGACACGCCTCATCCATGCCACACGTCCGTGGGTGGGTGAAGTACCGCGGCCCCTCGGAAGATCCCGATGGCACAGGACGGCGCGTGAAGGTCACGCTCCGAGAACGTCGCTCGGAGGTGTGACCTCGTTCCAGCTCCGCGCACACCCGCGTTGGCAGGACGCGAGATCTTCGGCGCGTCTGGTACGTTTGCTCTGCGTACACCGCGGCCCGGAGCGGCGCGGACCGAGGTCCACATGAGCACCCCTCGCTGGTTGCGCCCTTGGGTCCTGGCTGCGGTCGCGCTCGCCGGCCGCGCGGCTGCCGTGGAGGGGCCGCGGATCGCTGACATCCGGCCGGTCGAGGACCGGCCCTATCTGGCGGTGGACATCGCCTACCCGAAGGCGTGGCCCGAGACGGCCTTCACCTTCGAGGCGGACGGAAGGGCCGCGCCCGCGCGGGCGCTGGGCGGGGGCTTCGACCCGGCGTCGAACCTCGCCACGTACCTCGTCTTCCCGGGCGCCTCGTGCAAGCGCCTCGTGGCGCGGTGGGACGCGCCGAGGTCGGGCCGGACGAAGGCCGCGCCCCTCGCCTGGAAGGCGCCGGCGCTGGCCCTGCTCCTCGACCACCTCGGCGATCGCGAGGCGTTGTTCGGCCCGGGAACGGTCGACTTCCAGGTGTTCCCGCCGGCGGCGGCGCGCTTCCTCCAGGACGGCGAGGAGCTCCCCGCGACCCTCGTCGAGCAGGGCGGACCCGGCCGGCGGCTCCGCGTCTCCCCCCGCTGGCGCCCCGGCCTGAACACCGTCCGGATGGAGACCACCGGACCCGGCGGCCGAGCCGAGCGGGACTTCACCTTCGTGGTGCTCGACGACGGCGGGCTCGCGCCGGGCGAGTCGGCCCGGCTCGTCTACGGAGAGGTCGGCGGCAAGAGCGGACCCTTCTACGACCTCGAGGTGGATGGCGAGGCGGTGCGGATCAAGGGCGACGGGTTCGGGAAGGTGATGATCGCCCGGGACGGCTGGGTGTTCGAGTCCTCGATCCTCGTCGCGGAGCTCGCGGCCGAGGGCCCGGGGGAGGCGACGATCCGGATCGAGAGGAAGGGGCACTTCCTCCAGGAGTACGAGCCGCAACGCGAGCTGCGGGTCCGGGTGGGGTCCGCGCCCCCCGCCCCCCAAGCCCGCGGCCGCGGCCGGGCCCCCCCAACCGTCGAGGAC
>JAEZXM010000153.1 GCA_023419875.1 Pseudomonadota bacterium
GCTCCTCCGCGCTCGCCTCCAAGGCGACCGGCTTCCCCATCGCCAAGATCGCCGCCAAGCTCGCCGTCGGCTACACGCTGGACGAGATCAAGAACGACATCACCCGCTACACCCCGGCCTCGTTCGAGCCGACCATCGACTACGTGGTCACCAAGATCCCGCGCTTCGCCTTCGAGAAGTTCAAGGGCGCGGACGACACCCTCACCACGCAGATGAAGTCGGTGGGCGAGGTGATGGCGATCGGCCGGACCTTCCAGGAGAGCCTCCAGAAGGCGATCCGCGGCCTGGAGATCGACCGGGCCGGCTTCGAGTCGCCGCTCGGCAAGCGGCCGGGCGACGGCTTCACGCACGCGGAGCTCGACGAGGTCCGCGCCCAGGTCCGCGTGCCCCGCGGGCTCCGGCTGTTCTGGGTGGGCGAGGCGTTCCGCGCCGGGCTCTCCGTCGACGAGCTCTACGAGCTCACCGCCATCGACCCCTGGTTCCTGCGCGAGGTCGCGGAGATCGTACGGACCGAGGAGCGGATCGCCGCGAAGGGGTTGCCGAGCGAGCCGGCTGCGCTCCGGGCGTTGAAGGCGATGGGGTTCTCGGACAAGCGCCTCGCCCGGCTCACCGGAACGACCGAGAAGACGGTCCGGGACCGGCGCTGGGCGGCGGGCGTGCGGCCGGTGTTCAAGCGCGTCGACACCTGCGCCGCCGAGTTCGAGGCCTACACGCCGTACCTCTACTCGACGTACGAGGAGGAGTGCGAGGCCGACCCGACCGACCGGCCGAAGGTCATGATCCTGGGCGGCGGCCCGAACCGGATCGGGCAGGGCATCGAGTTCGACTACTGCTGCGTGCACGCCTCGTTTGCGCTGGCGAAGGCCGGGTTCGAGACCATCATGGTCAACTGCAACCCGGAGACCGTCTCGACCGACTACGACACCTCCGACCGCCTCTACTTCGAGCCGCTCACGCTCGAGGACGTGCTGGAGATCGTCCACAGGGAAAAGCCGAAGGGGCTCATCGTCCAGTACGGCGGGCAGACGCCGCTCAAGCTGGCCGTGCCGCTGCACGAGCTGGGCGTCCCGATCTTCGGCACCACCCCCGACGCCATCGACCGCGCCGAGGACCGCGAGCGGTTCGCCGACCTCATCGAGAAGCTCGGCCTGCGCCAGCCGAAGAACGGCGTCGCCCGCAGCGCCCGCGAGGCGTTCGCGGTGGCCCGGAAGATCGGCTACCCCGCCATGGTGCGTCCCTCCTACGTCCTCGGCGGGCGGGCGATGGAGGTGGTTTACGACGACCGCGACCTCGAGACGTACCTGCGCGAGGCGGTGCAGGCGTCCAACGAGCGGCCGGTGCTCGTCGACCGCTTCCTGCGCGACGCAGCCGAGGTGGACGTGGACGTGGTCTCGGACGGAAAGGACGTGGTCGTCGGCGGGGTGATGGAGCACATCGAGGAGGCCGGGATCCACTCCGGGGACTCCGCCTGCTCGCTGCCGCCGCACTCGCTGGCCCCGGCGCTGGTGGCCGAGATCGAGCGGCAGTCGATCGCCCTCGCGCGGGAGCTGGGCGTGGTCGGCCTCATGAACGTGCAGTTCGCCATCCAGGGGGAGGACATCTATGTCCTGGAGGTGAACCCGCGCGCGAGCCGCACCGTTCCCTTCGTGGGCAAGGCGACCGGGATCCCGCTCGCCAAGGCCGGCGCCCTCTGCATGGTGGGGAAGGCGCTCGCCGAGGCGGGCGTGGTCCGCTCCGCGAAGCCCCGGCACATCTCGGTCAAGGAGGCCGTCTTTCCGTTCGCGCGCTTCCGCGGCGTGGACACGGTGCTCGGGCCGGAGATGAAGTCCACCGGCGAGGTGATGGGCGTCGCGGCCGACTTCGCGACGGCCTTCCTCAAGGCGCAGGCGGCGGCGGGCAACACGCTCCCCGCCGGCGGTCCGGGCAAGCGGGCCTTCGTCTCGGTCAAGGACGCCGACAAGGAGGGCGCCGTGGACATCGCCCGCAGGCTCGTGCGCCTCGGGTTCGAGGTGCTCGCGACCGTGGGTACGAGCGCCTTCCTGGGCACGCGCGGCATCCCGACGACGCCGGTGAAGAAGGTCCAGGAGGGCCGGCCGTCGATCGTGGACCGGATCATCGACGGCGACGTCCACTTCGTCGTCAACACGACCGCCGGCAAGCAGGAGATCGCGGACAGCTACTCGATCCGACGCGAGACGCTCATGAAGCGGCTCCCCTACGTCACGACCCTGACGGGGGCGCGCGCGGCGGTGGGGGCGATGGAGGCGGCGCGGAGCGGTGACCCGATTGTCCGGTCGATCCAGGAGTATCACGGCGACGGCCGTTGACTTTCGACCCCAGGGCGCTCTAGTCATTTGAGGGTGCGGCCGCCCGGTATCCCGGGCAGGCCGCCCTGTTTTTTGGCCAGCGAGGGATCGACGATGTCCGAGCGCGTGCCCATGACGAAGAGCGGCCTCCTCCGGCTCAAGGAGGAGCTGAAGCGCCTCAAGGCGATCGAGCGGCCGCGGATCGTGCGCGAGATCGCGGAGGCGCGCTCCCACGGCGACCTCTCCGAGAACGCCGAGTACCACGCGGCCAAGGAGCGCCAGGGGCACATCGAGGGGCGGATCGCGCAGGTCGAGCACTGGATCGCGAGCGCCGAGGTGATCGACGTCAGCAAGCTCGCCGGCGATCGGGTGGTCTTCGGCGCGACGGTGCGCCTCGAGGACACCGACTCCGGCGACGAGGCCACCTACCGGATCGTCGGTGAGCTCGAGGCCGACCTGAAGCGGGGAAAGATCTCGGTGACGAGCCCGATCGCGCGCGCCCTCATCGGCCGGAGCGAAGGCGACACCGTGGTCGTCCGTACGCCGGGCGGGCAGAAGGAGTACGAGATCCAGGGCATCGACTTCGTGGAGGAGGAGCTGCCCCCCGAGATCGAGTCGGACGTCGGACCGGGGGCGTAGGCTCCACGGTACGTGAGCGGAACGGATCTGGGTGCGGCCGCACGGGCGCTCGAGGCCCTGCTCCCGCCGCTCAAGTTCGCGGTGAGGGACGGGTTCGCGGGGGCGGAGCGGCTCAAGGGCTTCGGCGAGATGGTGCGGGGGGCGGTGGCCCGGGCCCGCGGCTTCGGCGCGTCCGACTCGCAGGCCCTCCGCGGGCTGCTCGAGGTGGCGAGGGGGTTCGACGCTGCGCCGGCGGACGAGCGGCGGCGGGCCGTCGTGCGGATGGTCGCGCTGCTCGGAGGGCTCATCGTGCTGCCGGAGGAGCTCCGGCGGGTGGCGGCGAGCGGGCGGATCGCCGTGGAGCAACCGAGTCCGGAGCCGGGACCGGTGCGCACACCGGAATCGCAGGAGCAGCAGCCGCCGCGGCGGGTCATGGATCGTGCGCAGGCTCGCCGCCTCCTCCGGACGCGCCTCGCGGATCTCCCCCGGGCCCACCCGGCGCCTCGGGCGCTGCTCGAGGAGCGCGGACGCGAGACCGTGGAGTCCGCGCTCGAGTTCTGGCCGAAGGGTTACCAGGACCGCACCTCCGTCCGGAGGATCCGGGAGCTGCGCCTCGGCGACGAGGCGAGCGTGCTCGGGAAGGTCGTCGCCACGCGCACGCAGCGAATGCGGAACGGACGGCCCATCCTCAAGGTCACCGTCTCGGACGAGGACGGCAGGGCGGTGGGATCGTCGATCGAGCTCGCCTTCTTCAACCCGCCCGCCTGGCGCCTCCGGAGCTTCGCCGCGGGTGAGTCGCTCTTCGCCTCGGGCAAGGTGACCGAGGGGTTCGGCGGCCGGCGGCAGATGAGCCAGCCCGAGGTGGAGAAGGTCCAGCCCGGCGACTCGGCGAGCTTCGGGCGGATCGTTCCGTTCTGGGCCGGCCCGACGGACGCGCAGCACCCCTCGCTCCGCAAGCTCATGAAGCGCCTGTGCGACGAGGTCGCGCCGCTCGCGCCGGACGACATTCCGCCCGAGATCCGGGCGCGCCGGGGCCTGCTCGGGCGGGGCGAGGCGCTCTCCCAGGTGCATTTCCCGCCGCCCGGGACGGACCCCGTGCAGGCGGGCGCGCGCGCGAGCCCGGCCTTCCGGCGGCTCGTCTTCGAGGAGCTGTTCTTCCTGCAGCTCGTCCTCGCCCGGCGGCGGCAGGGCGTGCGCGGCGCTCAGGGGATCGCCTTCGACGCCTCGCCCGCTTCGCTGGCCCGGGCCGTGGCGCCGCTTCCGTTCACGCTCACCCGCGCGCAGGAGCGGGTGCTGCGGGAGATCGCGCGGGACATGGCGCGGCCCGAGCCGATGAACCGGCTGCTCCAGGGTGACGTGGGGAGCGGGAAGACGGCGGTGGCGTTCGCCGCGATGATGCTGGCCGTGCACTCCGGGTGGCAGGCGGCGCTCATGGTCCCGACCGAGGTGCTCGCCGAGCAGCACGCGCGTACGCTCGCCGGGTGGCTCTCAGGGAGCGGCATCGAGGTGGCGCGCGTCGCGGCCGCCGCGCGCGGGAAGGAGCAGCGCGAGGCCCGGGCTGCGGTGGCCGAGGGGAGGGCGCGGATCGCGGTCGGGACGCACGCGCTGCTCGAGGAGGAGGTGGGGTTCGAGCGGCTCGGCCTCGTGGTCGTGGACGAGCAACACCGGTTCGGCGTCCTCCAGCGGGCGCGGCTCGTGGAGAAGGGTCGCCGCCCCGACGTCCTGGTGATGACGGCGACCCCCATCCCGCGCACGCTCGCCCTGGCGTTCTACGGCGATCTGGATCACTCCAAGATCGACGAGCTGCCTCCGGGCCGGACGCCGGTGGCGACGAAGCTGTACGGCGATTCCCAGCGGAAGGCCGCGTACGACCTCGCCCGGAGGGAGCTCGAGCACGGCCGGCAGGTGTTCGTCGTCTACCCACTCGTCGAGGAGAGCGAGAAGAGCGACCTCGCCGACGCGACCAGCGGGGCGGCGGAGCTCGCCCGCACCTTTCCCGGGCATCGCGTCGGGCTCCTGCACGGGCGCATGAAGGCCGACGAGAAGCGCGAGGTGATGGACCGGTTCCGGGAAGGTGAAGTGCACGTCCTCGTGGCGACCACGGTCATCGAGGTCGGGGTGGACGTCCCGAACGCCACCGTGATGATCGTCGAGCACGCCGAGCGGTTCGGCCTCTCGCAGCTCCACCAGCTCCGCGGGCGCGTGGGCCGCGGCGCCGCGCGGAGCCACTGCCTGCTCATCGCCCACTTCCGAAAGGCCGGGGACGACGCCCGGGAGCGGCTGCGCGCGATGGAAAAGACCCAGGACGGCTTCGAGCTGGCGCGCGTCGACCTCGGGATCCGCGGCCCCGGGGAGCTCGTCGGCACCCGCCAGTCCGGTCAGCGGCTCTTCGACGTCGCCGACCTCTACCGCGACGAGGCCATCCTCGAGGAGGCCCGCGAGGACGCGCTGGCGCTCGTGGAGGAGGACCCGGGGCTCGCCCGGCCCGAGCACGTTCCCGCCCGCGAGGCGCTGGCCGAGCGCTGGGCGGATCGGCTCTCGATCGCGCAGGTGGGGTGAGGGCTGTGCTGGACGTGAACCGGGGCCCGACTCTCCGCTACGATCCCCCCGTGAGCGCCGCGCTCGCACGCCGCCTGGAGGCGATGGGGATCCACTCGGCCCGCGTCCTCGATGCGGTCGTCCGGGTCGACCGGGCGCGCTTCCTCCCGCCGGAGCGGAGGGAGGAGGCGGACGGCGACTGGCCCATCCCCATCGGCTTCGGTCAGACGATCTCCCAGCCGTTCATCGCAGCGTACATGACCGAGCGGCTCGGGCTCGCCGGCGAGGAGCGGGTGCTCGAGGTGGGAACCGGGTCGGGGTACCAGACGGCGCTCCTCGCCGAGCTCGCACGGAAGGTCTACTCGCTCGAGATCGTCCCCGAGCTCGCGGCCCGGGCGCGGGCGCTGCTCCTCGACGAGCTCGGCCTCGTGAACGTGAGGCTGCGCCAGGGCGACGGTGCGCTGGGGTGGCCGGAGGAGGCGCCGTTCGACCGGATCCTGGTCGCGGCGGCGGCGCCCGCGGTCCCGCCAGCGCTGCTCGAACAGCTGGCACCCGGGGGCCGCATGATCCTGCCCGTCGGGGCGGACCCCGGCGGACAGGCCCTGCGGGTCGTCGATCGGCGTGAGGACGGCGGGTATGTCGAGGTGGACGTGCTCGGGGTGCGGTTCGTCCCCCTCACGCGCGCCCCGCCCGCGCGGTAGACTCGTCCTGCTCGCCCCTCGGGCCCGGGGGTGACCGGAGGCGCCGATGGTCGTCTGTCCGCTCTGCGAGCACACGCAAGCCGGCGGCATGGAATGCGAAGCGTGCGGTCGATCCTTGGCCGGCGGCTGGCCGGATCCGGCAGCGTTTCCACCGCTCGAGGGGCTCGAGCCCACGCTGTCCCCGCCCGCAGACGCGCCCGCGGACGTCGTCCCCGGGCTGGAGGTGACCTCCCACGCGCCCGTGGGCGTGCCCCCCTCGGAGACCGTCCCCGACCTCGAGCCGACGCCCGCGGCGCCCGTGGACGTGTCGGTCGAGCCGCTCGCCGGCATGGACCGGGGCCTCGACGGGCTCCCGGACGATGCGCCCACCCCGTTCCCCGCCCTGGTGGTCTGCCGCTATTGCCGGACCGAGGCGGCGCTCGGGGAGCGCATCTGCGCACGCTGCGGAATGCGCCTCCCGGCGCTGGCGCTGGTTCCGACCCCGCTCGCCCTCGAGGAGGAGAAGCCGCGCACGTGCAGCTGCGGCACCCCGGTCCGGGGCTCCCGCTGCCCGTCGTGCGGGGCGCGGCTCGCGAGCTCGTGACGGCCGCTGCGGCGCTGGATGCCCTTGCCAGCGGCCCTGGCCCCCGGCAAATTGGCCGACTCCTATGCCCGACGCCGCCAAGTCCCCGTTCTCCTCCTGGTTCCGATGCGCCGAAGGTTGCGACTTCCGCGCCTCGCTCACCGAGGTCGTCTACCAGTGCCCGCGCTGCGGTGGCCTCCTCGAGGTCGAGCACGACGTCGCGGCGCTGCACCGCCGGACGGCCGCGGAGTGGAAGGCGCTCTTCGAGGAGCGATACCGCGGGGGCGCATGGCCGTACGGCTCCGGCGTGTGGGGCAAGAAGGAGTGGGTCTACCCGGAGCTCGCGGTCGAGAACGTGGTCTCGATGGGCGAGGGGGCGAGTCCACTCCTGCGGGTGGACCGGTACGCGAAGGAGATCGGCCTCTCCGAGGTCTGGGTGAAGCAGTGCGGGGTCACCCACACCGGGTCCTTCAAGGACCTGGGCATGACCGTGCTCGTCTCGGCGGTGAAGGAGATGCAGGCGCGCGGATCGGCGGTGCGGGCGGTCGCCTGCGCCTCGACCGGCGACACCTCGGCCGCGCTCGCCGCGTACTGCGCCGCCGCGGGGATCCCCGCCGTGGTGCTGCTCCCGCGCGGGAAGATCTCCACCGCCCAGCTCGTCCAGCCGATCTCGAACGGCGCGCTGGTGCTCGAGCTCGACACCGACTTCGACGGCTGCATGAAGGTGGTGAAGGAGCTGTCGCAGACGAAGGACATCTACCTCGCGAACTCGATGAACTCGCTCCGCATCGAGGGGCAGAAGACGGCCTCGATCGAGGTCGCCCAGCAGCTCGGCTGGAGATCGCCGGACTGGATCGTCATCCCCGGCGGAAACCTCGGGAACTCGAGCGCGGTGGGGAAGGGGTTCCAGCTCCTCCGGGATCTCGGCCTCGTGGACCGGCTCCCCCGGCTCGTCGTGGCGCAGGCGGAGAACGCGAACCCGCTCTGGCGCAGCACCACCGGTGCGGGGCGGAAGCCCACCGCGGCGGTGCAGGTGGAGCCCGTGCCGGCGCAGAAGACGCTCGCAAGCGCGATCCAGATCGGCGCGCCGGTGTCGGCGAAGCGCGCCCTGCGCGCGCTCGAGGCGCTCGACGGGATCGTCGAGCAGGCCAGCGAGCAGGAGCTGGCGGACGCTGGGGCGCGTGCCGATCGCGCGGGCCTCTTCACCTGTCCGCACACGGCCGTCGCGCGCGCGGCCCTCGAGAAGCTGGCGTCGCGAGGGGTGGTGAAGCGGGGTGACCAGGTGGTGGTGGTCTCGACCGCCCACGGGCTCAAGTTCTCGGACTTCAAGACCGGGTATCATGACGGGACGCTTCCGGGCATCGCGTCGCCCCTCAGGAACCCTGGGGTGAAGCTGCCCGCCTCGCTGGGCGCGGTGCAGGACGCGATCACCGCCCGCTTCGGGAAGGGTTGAGCCGAGCGATGTACGACGCCGGGATCGAGCGAAGGGATGGAACCCACCAGGACCCGGAGGAGCGCGGCCAGGCGGCGCTCCGTCCAGAGCATGACGCGCTCGCGAGGCGGCTCGCCGTCCGCCGCTCGGTCGAGGCGCTCCGCCGGGGAGCGATCCTCGGCTTCCTGGGGCTCGTCACGCTGGGCACGTCGTGGGGACTGCTCTGGGACCGGTACGGCAAGACGCCGACCGCGTTCGCCCTCGCACACACGGAGGCGTACCGGTTCGGCTTCCTGGTGACGGGCGTGGGTGCGGTCCTCCTGTTCCTCGGGAGCGCCGTCGCGCTCCTGCGCTGGCGGCGGCTCGCCCGCGAAGAGGATCGGCTCTTCGCCCGGCTGCGCGAGCTCCGGCGAGCGCTGGGGATCGACGCGTGATCTCCGCGCGCACAGGCACGCGGACGCGATCCCGCCGGCCGCGGCGAACGGGCCGCTTCGTGGTCCTCGAAGGCCTCGACGGCGCCGGCACCACCACGCAGGCCCGCCTCCTGTGCGAGGCCCTCCGCTCGGCCGGGCGTCGCGTGCACCCGACGGCCGAGCCGTCGAGCGGCCCGGCGGGCGCGCTCGTACGCCAGATCCTCTCCCGGCGGGTGGCGGGACCGGACGGCGGCTTCGATCCCACCGCGCTGGCGCTGCTCTTCGCCGCCGACCGCCTGGACCACGTCGCCGCCGAGATCGGCCCCAAGCTGCGCGCCGGGTTCGACGTCGTCTCGGACCGCTTCACGCTCTCCTCGCTCGCCTACCAGGGCGTGACCACCGGCGACATGGCGTGGGTCGAGCGCGTGAACGCCTGCGCCGCAGTCCCCGATCTCACGGTCTTTCTCCGCGTGCGCGCGGCGGTCGCCTTCCGGCGTCGGCGAGCCGAGACCGTCGATCGGGAGATCTTCGAGGTCGGCCCGTTCCAGCGGAAGGTGGCGGCGAGCTACGACCGTGCCATCAGGGTCCTCCGGGGACGGGGCCAGCGGATCGTCGAGGTGGACGGCGAGGCCTCCGTCGAAGCCGTGGCCGCGGCGGTGCGGGCGGAGGTGGAGGAGCTCCGGTGAGCGGTCCCTCGGCGGCGTTGATCGTGGTCGGGAACGAGGTTCTCTCGGCCAAGGTGCGCGACGAGAACGGGCCGTGGGCCGCGGCGCGGCTTCGCGAGCTCGGCGTCCGGCTCCTCGCCATCCACGTGGTGCCGGACCGCGAAGAGGAGATCGCCGCCGCCGTGAACGCCGAGCGCGTTCGGGCCGGGTGGGTGTTCACCTCGGGCGGCGTCGGCCCCACGCACGACGACGTCACCATGGCCGCGGTCGCCGCCGCCCTCGGACGGCGGCTCGTGCGCCTGCCCGCGCTGGAGGCGGCCCTCCGGGAGATCCACCGTCGCCACCACGGCGGCGAACCGCCCGAGGTGGCGCTCCGGATGGCCGACGTGCCCGAAGGAACGCGCCTCCTCGGAGATCCCGGGTATCCGACCCCGGCCGTCGAGAACGTGGTGATCCTCCCGGGGCCGCCCCGCTTCTTCCGGCACCAGTTCGAGCAGGTCGCGCCGCTCCTCCGCGGGCCGCCGTTCCGGCTCGCGATGGTCTACCTGTCCGTCGGCGAGGAGCGGTTCGCGGAGCGGCTCGCGCAGCTGGCGCGCGCGTTCCCAGCGGTGGAGATCGGCAGCTACCCGCGCTTCGACGAAGGCGCTGACCACCGGGTGCGCGTGACCGTGGAGGCGCGCGACGGGGAGGCGGTACGGGCCGCGCTGGCGGCGCTGCGCGCGGCCCTCCCGCCGGAGTGGATCGTCCGGGTGGACGAGCCGTAGTCCTCCTTCACCGCCCCCAGAACACCAGGGTGCGGCTGTTCCCCATGTCGGTCACGAAGAGCGCGTCCTCCGTCGCCGTCACGCCCGCGGGCCAGAAGAGCGTCCGCCCGCTCGGCACGAGATCGGTCATCCCGTCCTGGTCGTCGTCCTTCGGGGTGCCGCGATCGAAAGTGGACTGCCCCAGCACGACGTCGGGCAACGCGCCGGTGGACGTCGGGAGCCGGTTCCATACGAGGACGCGATTGTTCCACCGGTCGGCCAGGAAGA
Organism: Pseudomonadota bacterium; assembly: GCA_023419875.1. Lineage (GTDB taxonomy): Bacteria > Myxococcota > Myxococcia > Myxococcales > Anaeromyxobacteraceae > Anaeromyxobacter. Next base: position 10,267 of record JAEZXM010000153.1, read on the forward strand.
GCTGGTTGCCGTTGGAGGCCAGGAAGAACGGGAGCTGAAGCCCTTCGCGGGTGGTGCCGGGCTCGGCGGTGTCGAAGGAGCCCTGGCCGAGCACGAAGTCGGCGGACGCGTTCGAGGTCTCGGGGAAGGAGTTCCAGCCGAGGATGCGGTTGTTTCGAGAGTCCGCGACGTAGACTCGGACTCCGTCGCTCCACACGTCCGTCGGCACGGAGAGTGAGCGGCTCGACACCCCACCCGCGTTGCGCTCGCACGAGGTGAAGGACTCCTGGCCCAAGACCAGGTCGGCCGCCACTCCGGAGACGGCGGGGATCTCGTTCCAGACGAGGACCCGGTTGTGTCCGGCGTCCGCGACGATGAGCTTCGTGCCCACCACGACGAAGGACGAAACGTTGAGCAGCGCGTCGGCGGTGCACGCACCGGATCCGGCGAGATCGGGCGCGGACGCGCCGATCGCAACCGAGGCCGAGGCGGCGAATCCGCCGGGAACGGAGTCGTATACCAGGATCCGCAGATTGCCCGTGTCGGCAACGAACAGCTTGCCCCCGGCGATCCGAACCGTCTCGGGGCCGGTGAGCCCCAGCGCGCTGCTCGAGGGCGTGTGGGTCGTGAGCTCGGGCTGGCCGAGGGCGAACGCGGCGGGCGCACCGTCCTCGCCCGGGATCCCGGCGAAGGCGAGCACGCGGTTGCGGGAGAAGTCCGAGACGAAGAGGGTGGTGCCGTCCCAGGCGACGGAGCCGAACGGATAGCAGAGATCGCTCGCCGAGACCGGGAGCGTGGGGTCGTCGCAGGGATCGGGGGCGGGGGCGCTGACGCCGGGCCGGCCGAGGACGCGCTCGGCCACCTGGAAGGTGTCGAGCTCGAGGTACGGGTAGCTCACCTGGATCGAGGCGGAGGCGGATCCCTCCGGTGTCGAGACGGACGCGAGGAGGGTGTTGGCGCGGTCGTCGAGCTGCACCTCCGCGGAGAAGGTCTCGCCAGCGACGGTCGCGGTGACGGGCGCCCCGTCGTTCACGGCGACGACCACGGAGGGGCTGGTCACGTTCGCCACCCTGCCGCGCAGCGTCACCACGCGGCTCCCGAGCACGGTCTCCCCATCGAATGGCCAGTCGATGACGATCGCGGGAGACGGCAGGGGAGCGTAGGTCACGCGGACCGTGGAGGAGACGGTCTCGGCCCCAGCGGTGGCCGCCGCGACGATGACGTTCTCGCCGTCCGCGAGCTCGACCGCGACGTCGAAGCCACCGTCCGTGACCGGAGCGGACACGGGCGCGCCGCCGTTCACGGCGATCGCGACGACCGCGCCGGCGCGGCCGAGGACGGTTCCGCGCACCGACTGCGAGCGGCTACCGGTCAGGGCCGCTCCGGCGGCGGGGGCCGTCACCGCGATCTGGAAGGGCTCCTCGGTGACGGCTCCATAGAACACGTGGACCGACGCACGGGCGGCGAGCGGGCCGATGCGGATCGTTGCCTTGATGACGTTGTCTCCGTCGGCGAGCGTGACCTGCGCGCGGAAACTCCCGCGGTAGACGGGCCGGTACTCGGCGGGCCCTCCGTTCACGCTCACGGCGACGTAGGTGCGCCACCCCGGTATCCCCGTCGCCGTGCCCGTCACCGTGATCGTTCGGTCGCCGGTGATCTGCTGCCCTTCGGCGGGGGCGGTGATGGCGACCCTGAGGAGGTAGTAGTGGCAGGCCGACGCGAGTCCGGCCGCGAAGAGGAGGACGGCGATGAGGGAGAGGAGCACGAGGCGGGCGCGCTTCATCGGGATGACCTCCGGGGGTGTTCACCGCGAACGGTAGGATCGTTTCGTGTGACACGTCCACGAGGTACAGCAACCGACAGTGAATGGATCTGTAGGTGCCGCGCCGCGCCTTCTGCGTTCCGGCACACCCGGAGCGAGCGGGTGTCGCCGGCCTCGCGGTCGGCACCCGGAGTGGGGGAGATCCCGAGGACGGGTGGCGACGCTCCCGACACGGCGGTAACTCCAGGCCTTGTCCGGAATCAACACCAGGAGGGCGGACGAGAGCCCCCTCCAGGAGGAAACGTTCGAATGTCCCTTCAGCGATTCATGGTTCTGACGCTCGCGGCCGCGCTCGCGGGTCCTGCGTGGGCCGCGGGAGGCGGCGGTGGGGGCGGCAGCGGCTCGGCACCGGCCGGCCAGAAGTCCTCGGAGGTCGTGAAGGCGGAGAAGCTGATCAAGGAGAAGAAGTGGGACGAGGCCATCCAGGTCCTCACCAAGGCCGCGGAGCGCGACGGATCCAACGCCGACATCCACAACTGGCTGGGTTACTCGGAGCGCAAGCGGGGGAACACCGACGCCGCCTTCACGCACTACGCCCGGGCGCTCAAGCTCGACCCGGAGCACAGGGGCGCGCACGAGTACGTGGGCGAGGCCTACCTCCAGGTCGGCAACGTGGAGAAGGCGAAGGAGCACCTCGCGACCCTCGGCAAGCTCTGCCGCTCCCGCTGCGAGGAATACAAGGACCTCAAGGAAGAGATCGAGGAGTTCGAGGCGAAGCAGGCGAGCGCGGGGAAAGGTGCTGAGTAAGCGGAGCCCCTGCTCCCGCACTCCCTAGGCGATCGCCACCCGCAGCTTCTGCCGCAGCGTGAGGTGCGCTTCGCTCGCGGCGAACGAGAGGAGCGCGAGCGCCTCTGGCC
>JAEZXM010000184.1 GCA_023419875.1 Pseudomonadota bacterium
CCCCCGACCTGCGGCTTCGAAGGCCGACGCTCTATCCAGCTGAGCTACGGGCGCTTGTACCTGCCGTGCGCGGACTCCACGCGTTCCGTTCTGTCAAAGATCGGGGCGGCGGGATTCGGACCCGCGACCTCCTGCGCCCAAGGCAGGCGCGCTACCAGGCTGCGCTACGCCCCGGAAGCGAGGGCGTTTTCGCCGCCCCGGGCGTTTCCGAGAACGCCCGTCTGTAGCGAACCGCCGGGCCGCCGTCAAGGCCCGCGCACCAGCCCCGCCAGGACCGGCACGAGCTTCCGGAATGCCTCGCCGCGGTGCGAGACGGCGTCCTTCTCCTCCGCACCGAGCTCCGCCATGGTCCGCTCCGCCGCACCTGCGGCCTGCGCCACCACGAACAGCGGGTCGTAGCCGAACCCGCCCGTGCCGCGGCGCACGTGGCCGATCCGTCCGCGGCAGCGACCGGTCACCGAGGCGACCACCGAGCCATCCGGCCGCGCGAGGCAGAGGACCGCCTGGTACTCCGCGCCACGCCGCTCGTCCGGCACCCCCAGGAGCGCACGGAGGAGCTTGTCGTTGTTCCGCTCGTCGCGCGCGGCGCGCCCGGCCACGGCGCCGAGTTCCGCCTCGCCGGCCTCGGCGAGCGAGCAGACCGGGCTCGCCGGCTCCGCCTCGGGCTCGAGGTCCGCCCAGCGGGCCGAGTGCACGCCCGGCGCGCCGCCGAGCGCGTCCACACAGAGTCCGGAGTCGTCGGCGAGGGTGAGGTGCCCCGACCACCGCGCCCACGCCATCGCCTTCTTCTCCGCGTTCGCGGCGAAGGTCGCCCCATCCTCGACCACCTCCGGCAGCGGCCCCGGCACGTCCTCGGGCCCGAGCACGCGCACCGGCAGGCCCGCCACGAGGCGTCGGAGCTCCCGGAGCTTGCCCGGGTTGGTCGTCCCGAAGAGCACGACCGCAGTCATCGCAGCGCCGCGGCCTGGAGCTGGGTGAGGGTGGCGATCCCTTCCAGCGCCGCCTCCAGCATGCGATCGAGGTCGCCGCGCGGGAACGGCTTCCCCTCGGCCGTGCCCTGGACCTCGACGAGCTCGCCCTGGCCCGTCGCGACCACGTTCATGTCCACCTCGGCGGTCGAGTCCTCGGGGTAGTCGAGGTCGAGCCGCACCTCGCCGTCCACGATGCCCACGGACACCGCGGCCACGCTCCGCCGCATCGGATCCTGCGCGAGCGGCTTCTTCCGCTGGATGGCCCGGACGGCGAGCGCGAGGGCCACGTACCCGCCGGTCACCGCCGCGGTCCGCGTGCCGCCGTCCGCCTGCAGGACGTCGCAGTCGAGGGTGATGGTGCGGACGCCCAGCGCGCGGAGGTCGATCGCCGCCCGAAGGGCCCGGCCGACGAGGCGCTGGATCTCGAGCGTGCGCCCGCCCTGCTTGCCGCGCGCGGCCTCCCGCTGCATCCGCTCGTGCGTGGACCGCGGGAGCATCCCGTACTCGGCGGTCACCCAGCCCGCGCCCGTCCCGTAGACGTGCGGGGGCACCTTGTCCTCGAGGGACGCCGTGCAGAGCACGTGCGTGTCCCCGAAGCGCGCCAGGCAGGAGCCCTCGGCGTGCTTCGCGACGCCGGGCTCGAGGACGATCTTCCGGAGCTCGCGGGGGCCGCGCCCGTTCGTTCGCATGGCCGGCGGGATTAGCACGGCGAACGGTGCGGCGCCATCCCGAACGCCTCACCTCCGCACGCGCCGCGCCTCCTTCTGGTACGCCACCATGGCGTCGGCGATCGCCCGGGCGATGGTCTCCTGGTACGCGCGGGTGGCGAGGAGCTTCGACTCCTCCTCGTGCGAGATGAAGCCGAGCTCGAGGAGCACGGCCGGGACGCGCGCGCCGGCGAGCGTGTAGAACGGCGCCTGCTTCACCCCGCGATCGGGCGCGCGCATCGAGGCCACGAGCGTCTCGTGGAGGGTGTGGGCGAGACGCGACGCGGCCGCGAGGCTGTCGGCGTCCGAGAGATCCGAGAGGATCCAGGCCACCGGGTCGGCGGGGTCGAGCGCGTCCTCGCCGGCGATCCGGTCGGCGTTCTCGCGCGCGGCCACCGCCGAGGCATCGCTGTCGGAGGCGTCCGCGGAGAGGAAGTACGTCTCGATCCCGGTCCGCCGCCTGCGCTGCTCCGCAGTCGGCATGGAGTTGAGGTGGATCGACAGGAACACGTCCGCCTGGATCGCGTTGGCGATCGCGGGCCGGTTCGCGAGCGGGACCGAGAGATCGCCCGCCCGCGTGAGGACCACCTTCATCCCCCGCCGGCGAAGCTCCGCGCCCACGCGTTGCGCAATCTGAAGGGTGAGGTCCTTCTCCTTGAGGCCCGCCGGCGAGACGGCGCCGTCCGCCTCGCCGCCGTGGCCGGGGTCGATCACGACCAGGAAGCGCGGCGCCCGCGCCGGCTTCGATGCCTTGGCGGAGGCGGGCGCGGTGGTGGCGAGCAGCGCGGCAGCGAGGACGACGAGCATGCGGCCGGCATTCTACCAGACGCACGATCGGCTGCCGTCAGGCGCTGGCCGACTGTAGGTAGAGCTCGGCGCTCCGGTTCCCGGGTGAAATCTCGAGCACGGTCCGCCACTGCTTCGTCGCCTCGTCGCGCCGCCCCGCGGCGAGCAGCGCGAGGCCGAGGTGGAGGCGCGCCGGGACGTACTGCGGGTTCTGCCGGACCACCTCCTCGTACTCGGCGATGGCCGCGTCGCGCTCGCCCGAGTCCCGGAGGGCGCCGGCCAGCTTGCAACGGACGTCGGCGAACGACGGTCCCAGGGTGAGCGCCCGGCGGTACTCGGCGATCGCCTCCGCGTAGAGGCCCGAGGAGAGGTACACGTCGCCGATGTCGGCGTACATGTTGGCGAGCTTGCCCTGGACGTACCGGTCGAGCTTGCCGTGCGAGGCGCCGGACCGCGAGAGCGCGTGCCGGTAGGTCTCCTGCGCCTCCTTGTACCGGCCGGTGTCGTTGTAGGTCACCGCCAGGTTGAGCGCCGCGTCGGTGTACCCCGGATTGATCCGGAGCGCGGCCTCGAAGGCGCGCAGCGCTTTCTGGTACTGGCCCTGGTCGTGGTAGATGACGCCGAGCATGTTGTAGACGTCGGCGAACGACTGGTTCTGCTCGACTACCTCGGTGAGGTACTGCTCGGCCAGGCCGTACTCCTTCTTGAGGTAGTACCCGCGGCCCAGCACGAACGCCTGCTTCAAGGTGTCGGTCATGGCTCCTCCGGCGGCCGCACTCTACACGACCTGCGCGCGCCGGGACCATCCGCCGGGGCTCACAGCCCGTCCACGAACACCCACCGCTCGCCCTCGATCCTGAGCCTGTAGATCGCCCGCCGCCGCTCGCTCCCGCCGTCGGCTCGCTCCGCCTCGAGGTCCTCGCCCACTGTGGCGCGCTCGCGCTCGACGCGGACCTGCCAGGCCCGCACCCGCGAGGCCCGCCCCCGGCGGTAGTCCTCCGCGAGCCGCGTCTCGAGCGCCGCCCGTCCGCCCTCGCCCTCGTAGGCGGATGAGGCGAGGCGGACCGCGGCCTCCGGATCGCCGGCGACCGCGGCGTCCGCCCGGCGGAAGAGCGCCGTGAGCACCCCACGGAGCTGGCCGAACTGCTCGCCGTCGGCGCACCAGCGAGCGGACCGGCACCGGGTCATGGCGAACGCCTCACGACCCACGTACCCGAGCGCCGCCTCGCCGCCGGGCCACGTCACCCGCCCCTGCGCGTCCACCACCGCGAGCACCTGGGCCCTCCCGTCGCCGCCCGAGACGGTCACGTCGCCGAAGCGGACGGGGTCGAGCACGGCGCGCCCGCCGGCGCGGAACCCGTACACGTCGTCCAGGCTCGCCCGCCCCTGCGCCTCGAGCGCCGCCTTCACCTGCGCCTCCACGCCGGCGGCGGAGGTCGCGAGCCCCGGGTCGAGCAGCGACGCGCCGAAACGCCAGAGCAGGAGGAGTGCGAGACCGACGGCCGCGAGCGCGACGAGGTGCGGGGCGCCCAGCCGCGACCGGTCCGGAGACTTCCCCACGGAGCCTCAGCGGAGGGACTCGAGGAGCTTCTCCGCCTCGGCGCGGTTGCCGCTCTTCGGGTGCTCCGCGACGAGCCGCTGCAACGCCTGACGCGCGAGGAACTTCTGCTCGAGCTTCAGGTGCGCGCGGGCGAGCTTCCAGAGCGCCGGCTCGACCAGCGGGGAGCCGGGGTACCGGTCGACGAGCGTCCGGTACCGCCCCGCCGCGCCGGCCCAGCGCTCGTGCTTGAAGTAGTAGTCGCCGGCGTACAGCTCGCGCCGGGCGAGCAGGTTCTCGGCCCTGGCGAGCTCCTTCTTCGCCTCGTCGACCCACTTCGACGTGGGCCGCTTCTGAACGAAGGCGCGGAGCGCGACCACCGCCTTCTCCGTCTCGGAGTGGTCCTTCTCCTCGAGCGGCGGCAGGAGGAAGAAGTCCTGCGGGGCGGCCCGCGCGCGGGAGACCCCGGCGCGGAACTCGGCGTAGTCGAGCTCTTCGGACGAGGGGTGATCCCGCTGGAACGCCTCGTAGGCGGCGGCCGCCTCCGCGAAGCGGCCCTCGGCGAACTTCACGTCCGCCATCCGGAGATCGGCCGAGGTGCTCACCTTCGAGTAGGGATACTTCGCGCGGACGTACTCGAAGAACCGGACCGCCTCCGCGTAGTTCTTGTCCTGCAGCTCGTCCACGCCCTTCTGGTAGTTCTCCTCCGCGGTCGTGCCGAGCCGGAGCGAGCCCGACATGGTGGTGTGCTTCGTGGCGCAGGCGGAGAGCAGGGCGGCGAGCGGGACGACGAGGACGATGCGGCGCATGGGGCGCCGAACATACCAAGCCCCCGGTCTTCGAGCACCAGCTTCGGGCGCGGGGCCGGCGCGGGTCCTCAGGACTCCCCGTCCGAATAGATCCCCAGCACGGCCGCGATCGCGGAACCCCCGAAGCCGCGCCCGGCCAGGAACCGCCCGAGCCGGGCGCGAGCGCGATCGTCGAGCTCCGCGAGCGGCCGGCGCGCCCTCCGCTCGGCGAGCGCCCGGCAGAGCTCCCGCTCGGCCTGCGCCGGGGTACGCCCCTCCTCTCCCGAGAGGGCCGCACGCACCGCGCTCTTCGCCTCCGCCGGCGAGAGTCCGGCCGATACGAGCTTCTCCTCCGCGCGGCGCGGCCCGAGCCCCCCGCGCCCGACGAGCGTCCGCGCACGGGCGGCGGCGTACGCTGCGTCGTCGAGGTAGCCGAGCCCGCGCAACCACTCCACCACCTCGCCCGCGTGCCCTCCGAGACCCTCGCGTGCGAGCCGGGCCCGGATCTGCGCCTCGGTGCGCGCCGATCGCGCGAGCATCCGGAGCGCGATCGTCTTGGCGCGTGACCGAGGATCCAGGTCGCTCCCCCCCGGGAAGGAGCCCCTCGCGCGTGCCGACATCGATCAGAACCGCTCGATCTGGAAGTCGTCGTCGCTGCCCGGGGGCTTCGCGGCGGGGGCGCCCTTTGCGGGCGTGCCCCGCGGGGCGCCGGGGCCGGGCGGCCGCTGGGGAGCGGCACCGCCGGGGC
>JAEZXM010000237.1 GCA_023419875.1 Pseudomonadota bacterium
GCGCGATGGTGACGGCGAGCGCGGCCTCGGAGAGGCCGTAGACGGGGACGAGCGCGGCGGGATCGAACCCGTGCGGCCCGAGGAAGGCCGCGAACCTCCGCATCGCCTCGCCGGACACGGGCTCCGCGCCGTCGAGCGCGAGTCTCCAGCTCGCGAGCGAGAGGCCGTCGAGGTCCGCGTGCCGGACGCGATCGGCGACGTAGGCGTACGCGAAGCTCGGGGCGGCGGAGATGGTCCCGCGGTGGCGGGCGACGGCGCGCGGCCAGAGCGCGGGGCGGGCGAGGAAGTGCTCCGGCGCGACGAGGACGAGCGGGCCGGGGTAGGTCGCAGGCCCGAGCAGCCCGCCGATGAGGCCCATGTCGTGGTAGAGCGGCAGCCAGAAGACGAGCGCGTCGCGGCTCCGATCGGGCCGCGTCTCCACCACGAGCGCATCGACCATCGCCCGGAGCGCGCCGTGCGTGAGCGCCACCGCCTTCGGGTCCACGGTCGAGCCCGACGAGAACTGGACGAGCGCGAGGTCGCCCGGGTCGGGCAGCCGCAGGGGCGCCGGCGGGCCGGCCCGGAGCTTCTCCGCGTCCACGCAGCCGAGCGCCGGCCGCGTTTGCTCGACGACGCCGCCGAGGAGCCGCCGGGTCCCGCCGCCGGAGACGACGATCCGCGCGCCCGACACCGCGATCATCCGCGCGGTCGCGGCGATCCACTCCTCCATCCGGCCGAGCCGCACCGGCGGATAGAGCGGGACCGGCACCGCGCCGCACCACCACGCGCCGAGGAAGGCGTCGAGGAAGGCGGGCTCGGTCCGGAGCACGATCGCGACGCGATCGCCGGGCGCGATCCCGAACGCCGCGAGCGCCGCCCCGGTCCGCGCGGCGCGGTCGTAGACCTCGCCCCAGGGGAGGAACGCCTCGCGCTCGTCGAGGCCGACGAAGGTGACGCCGCTCGGATCCCGCGCCGCCGCCGGGAACGCGTGGACGAGGGTCGGCAGGCGCGGCGGGGGGAGCGGCGGGCCGCGGAGGATCACGGCAGCACCTCCGGGCTTGCGCGTCCGGCGACGAGCCGGGCGAGGTCCTCGAGCGAGCGCGTCGCGGCGCCATCGTCGTCGGTGAGCGCGATCCGGAACCGATCCTCGACCGCGACGACGAGCGAGAGGAGCGCGAGCGAGTCGAGCTGGCCGGCCAGCGGCGCCGCGCCGTCGGGCGGGCTGCCGAGCCGGAGGTCCTCTCTCGCGATGCGGAGGATCTCGGAGGCGATGCGCTCTTCACGATCAGTCACGGTAAGCCCTCGGTGCCGGAACGAGCCGCGGCACCCCGTCGAACGCCTCCCGCCACGCCGCCCCCAGCGCCCGCTCCTCGGCGCGGATCCGGACGGCGAGGAGGAGCGCGTTGCCGAGGGTGGCGACGATCGCCGTCCGCCATGCGCCGGCGGCGAGCGGGAGCGCGGCGAGCTCCACGATCACCGCCAGGTAGTTCGGGTGGCGGAGCAGCCGGTAGGGCCCGGTCTGCACCGGCTGGGCACCGGGGAGGACGAGCACCTCCGTCGTCCAGCGCTCGCCCAGCGTCGCCACGACCCACCAGCGGAGCGCCTGCGCGCAGAGGACGAGCGCGGCCGCCGGGAGCGCCGCCGCCCAGGGCCACCGGGCGGGGAGAAACGCGGGCTCGGCGAGGCAGGCGACGATGAACGCCGCGTGGAAGATCACCATGGCCGGGTAGTGACCGCGTCCCGCCTCGATCGCGCCGCGCGCCCGGAGCCGCCGGGCGTTCCGGCGGGAGACCACCAGCTCGACCACGCGCTCCGCGGCGACGAGGACGACGAGGAGCCGTCCCATGTCGATCGCGGTCACCACGCGAGCAGCACCAGCTCCGAGGAGAAGCCCGGGCCCATCGCCGCGAGGAGGCCGAGGTCGCCCGGCTTCGGCTGCTCGGCCCCGGACGCGTCGAGGAGGTCGCCCAGCACGAACAGCACCGAGGCCGAGGAGAGGTTTCCGATCTCCTGGAGCGAGCGCCACGACCGGTCGATCGCGCCCGGCGGCAGCTCCAGCGCCGCCGCGAACGCCTCGAGCACCTTGGGCCCGCCGGTGTGGGCGATCCAGTGCCGGATCCGGCCGCGCGTGAACCCGTGCGCGGCGAGGAAGGCGTCCACGTCCCGGCCGACGTGATCCCGGACGACCTGCGGCACCTGGGCGGAGAGGACCACCTTGAAGCCGGTGTCCACCATGTCCCAGCCCATCACCCACTCCGTGTCCGGGTAGAACACCGAGCGCGTTGCCACGACCCGTGGTCCGCGCCGCCGCGGGTGGTCGCCGCCGGCGAGCACCGCCGCCGCCGCGCCGTCGCCGAAGAGGCCGGTCGCGATGACGTTGGCGATGGACGCGTCCTCACGCTGGAGGGTGAGCGAGCAGAGCTCGACCGAGAGGAGCACCGCCACCTCGCCCGGGAACGCGCGGAGCACGTCCGAGGCGCGGGCCACCCCGGCCGCGCCGGCCATGCAGCCGAGCCCGAAGATCGGCGTCCGCTTCACGTCCGGTCGCAGGCCCAGTCGGTTCACCATGCGTGCGTCGAGCGAGGGCGTCGAGACCCCGGTGACGGTGACGAAGAAGAGGTGGTCCACGTCGCGCGGCTCGAGCCCGGCCCGCGCGAGCCCGTCCCGGATCGCCGCCTCGCCCACCTCGGCGCCGACGCGGAGGAACGCGGCGTTGCTCTTCGCGAACGAGTCGAGGGCGGCGTACTCCGCGATCGGCAGGGCCAGGTGCCGGCCTCCGACCCGGGTCGCCCGGTGCAGCTCCGAGAGCCGCTCCAGGTTGAAGTGGTGCTTCCGCCAGTGCTCGGCGAACGCGCCGATGAGCGTCTCCTGGTCGGCGAAGTGCGGGGGCAGCGCCCGGCCGACCGCGAGGACGTGGGGGGAGGTCGCCATCTCGCGGAGGGATGTAACCGCGGCCACCCTTCCGCGCGTACGCGCGGTCCTACCCCGTCGGGCCTTCCTCGCTGGCCCGGCGTACACCCAACGGGCGCGCCTACGGGCCCGCGGTCCGGTGAACGGCGTTGCCCGCGCCGGTCGCGATCGGCAGGTGGACGGTGAAGGTGGTGCCGACCCCCTGCCTGGACTCGAGCCGGATGCGCCCGCCGTGCGCCTCGACGAGGCCCTTCACGATGAAGAGCCCGAGGCCGAGCCCTTCGCCCTCGTGGCGATGACCGCGGTAGTAGCGTTCGAAGATCCGGGGCAGGTCGGCCTCGGGGATCCCGGCGCCCTGATCCACGATGGCGATCCGTACCGCGTCACCGTCGCGCTCGGCGGAGATCCGGACGGACCGCTCCGAGTACTTGAGGGCGTTCCCGAGGAGGTTCACCAGGATGCGGTCGAGCCGGTCGGGGTCCACGTCGAGCGGGGGCAGCGAGGGATCGACCTGGTCCTCCACCCGGCTGGAGTCGAGCACGCCCTGCTCCACCTCCAGCAGGTGCTCGACGAAGGGCCGGAGCTCCACCCGCTCGCGCGCGAGCCGCAGCTCCCCGACCTCGAGCCGCGCGGCGTCCGTCAGGTCCCGGAGCATCCGCTCCATCCGGCGGCCCGCGAACCGGAGCGCGGCGACCGGGCGGACCAGCGCCGGGTTCTCGGGGGCGACGCGGGCGATCCGATCGGCCTGCAAGAGCACCACCTGGAGCGGATTGCGCAGGTCGTGCGAGACGGCGCGCAGGAAGTCCTCGCGCTGTTCGCGCATCCGCTCGAGGCGGCGGATGGTGACGACGAGCTCGTCCTCGACGTGGGCGCGGAGCGACTCGAGCTCCCGGTACGGCCGGAGCAGCGCCGCCACGAACAGCGCGTCGAAGAGGAACCAGAACGCGATCGCCAGGTACGCATGTCCGGCCAGGTTGAGGACGTCGTGCGGGTGCCTGTAGAGGGAGAAGCAGAGCTCGGCGATCGCCATGAGCACGAAGGCGACGGCGATCTTGGAGAGCGGACCTTCCCCGGGCACGGAGCGGCCGCGCCGCGAGGCGAGGAGCGCCCCGAAGAACGCGGCCGCGGCGAGCGCCCACTCGATCCCGACCTTGAGCGGCGTGAGGCCCTTGCCCTGGACGTAGAACCAGGCGTGGTCGGGCGGGAGGGTGACCTCGAGGGCGACGAGCGCGGCGACGAGCGCGAGGGCGCCCGCCAGGAGCCATCGGCGGCGGAGGAACGGGCTTTCGCTCCTCGGCTCGAGCCACAGGACGGCGAGCAGCGCCGTGAGGATCCAGATCCGCGAGGCGAACCAGTAGAAGATGCCACGCTCGGTCGAGGACGGGCCGAGGAACCCGGGCATGCCCGGGAACACGAGCAGGTGGACGATTTCGAGCAGGCCCATCCCGAGGAACGAGGCGCCGAGCAGCCGCGCCCGCGCCTCGCGGAACATCTGCGTTCCGCCCGCGAACCACTGGACGGCAAAGGTGGCGAGCGCCACCGCCGCGATCCCGGCCTCCAGCAGGACATGCAACGGCAGGTAGAAGTCGTCCGGCAGGACGAGAGCCAGCTCGGACCGCGCCAGGACGGTCAGCGCCGCGAACGGGACGAGCGCGAGGGGCAACCAGACGCGCGCGCTGGGCAGGTCGGCGGGCTCTCGGGTCGCGGTCAAACGGACGACCTCGCTGGGACGCGTGGGCGGCAGGGTCGCCCTCGTTGTACCGCGGATTGCGCGCGGCTTGCCAGGCCGTACCCGGAGGTTACGTTGGCCCCATGAGAATGGACAGGCTGACGGTCAAGGCCCAGGAAGCCATCGCCGGCGCGCAGGGGGAGGCGCGCCGCCGCGACCACCAGGCCATCGACGTCGAGCATCTCGTCCTCGCGCTCCTCGCGCCCGAGGACGGGATCGCCCGCGCGATCCTCGGGAAGGTCGGCGCCGATCCGGCGCGCCTGGCCGCGCACGTGGAGGACGAGCTGCGCACCGTGCCGCGCGTGAGCGGCGCCGCGGAGCCGTATCCGGCGAACCGGCTCATGAAGCTCCTCGACCGGGCGGAGGATGAGGCTCGCAAGATCAAGGACGAGTACGTCTCCACCGAGCACCTCCTGCTCGCGGCCGCCGAGGAGAAGACGGGCGCCGGTCAGGCGCTGCGGTCGGCGGGCGTGACCCCGGAACGGGTCCGGGCCGCGATCCAGGACGTCCGCGGCGGCGCCCGGGTGCAGAGCCCGGAGGCGGAGAGCCAGTATCGGGCGCTCGAGAAGTACGCGAAGGACCTCACCCAGCTCGCGAAGCAGGGGAAGCTCGACCCGGTGATCGGCCGGGACGAGGAGATCCGCCGCGTCATCCAGATCCTCTCGCGCCGCACGAAGAACAACCCGGTGCTGGTCGGCGACCCGGGTGTGGGCAAGACCGCGATCGTCGAGGGGCTCGCCCGCCGGATCGTGGACGGCGACGTGCCCGAGGGGCTCAAGGGGAAGCGCCTGCTGGCGCTCGACCTCTCGGCGATGGTCGCGGGCGCGAAGTTCCGCGGCGAGTTCGAGGAGCGGCTCAAGGCGGTGCTGAAGGAGGTGACCGCCTCCGAGGGCCAGATCGTCCTCTTCATCGACGAGATGCACACCATCGTCGGCGCCGGTGCGGCCGAGGGGGCGATGGACGCGGGCAACATGCTCAAGCCCGCGCTCGCTCGCGGCGAGCTGCACGCCATCGGTGCGACCACGGTCGACGAGTACCGGAAGCACGTGGAGAAGGACCCGGCACTCGAGCGGCGGTTCCAGCCGGTCTTCGTGGGCGAGCCGTCGGTCGCGGACACGATCTCCATCCTGCGCGGCCTGAAGGAGCGCTACGAGCTGCACCACAAGGTCCGCATCCAGGACGCGGCCCTGGTCGAGGCGGCCCGCCTCTCGAACCGGTACATCACCGACCGCTACCTCCCCGACAAGGCGATCGACCTCGTCGACGAGGCGGCGAGCCGGCTGCGCATCGAGATCGACTCGATGCCCACGGAGGTGGACGAGGTGCGCCGGCGGATCGCCCAGCTCGAGATCGAGCGGCAGGGGCTCCGGCGCGAGCAGGACGAGGCCAGCCGCACCCGGCTCGGCGCGGTGGAGAAGGAGCTGGCCGAGCGGAACGAGGAGCTCACGAGGCTCAAGGCGCGCTGGGACGCCGAGAAGGCGGTGATCCGCGAGCTCAACGAGGCGCGCGAGCAGGCCGAGGCGCTCCGGAACGACCAGGCGCGCGCCGAGCGCGAGGCGGACTTCAACCGCGCCGCGGAGATCAAGTTCGGCAAGGTCCCGCAGGTCCAGCAGAAGGTGAAGGCCGCCGAGGCGCGGCTCGCGGAGCTGCACGCGGCGGGGGCGATGCTCAAGGAGGAGGTCACCCCGGAGGAGATCGCCGAGGTGGTCGCGAAGTGGACCGGGATCCCGGTCTCACGGCTCGTGGAGGGCGAGGTCCAAAAGCTCCTCTCGATGGAGGAGCGGCTCGCGGCGCGCGTCGTCGGTCAGCGCGAGGCGGTGGATGCGGTCTCCGCCGCGGTGCGCCGCGCGCGGTCCGGCCTCTCCGATCCGAACCGGCCCATCGGCTCGTTCATCTTCCTGGGGCCGACGGGCGTCGGGAAGACCGAGACCGCCCGGGCGCTGGCCGAGTTCCTGTTCGACGACGAGGGCGCGCTCGTCCGGATCGACATGTCCGAGTACATGGAGAAGCACGCCGTCTCGCGGCTCATCGGCGCGCCGCCCGGGTACGTCGGCTACGAGGAGGGTGGCCAGCTCACCGAGGCGGTGCGGCGGCGGCCGTACTCGGTGGTCCTGCTCGACGAGATCGAGAAGGCGCACCACGACGTCTTCAACGTGCTCCTCCAGATCCTGGACGACGGCCGCCTCACCGACGGCCACGGTCGCACGGTGGACTTCCGGAACACGGTCCTCGTCATGACCTCGAACATCGGCTCGACCGAGATCCAGCGGCTCGCCGGCCGGCCCGGCTCGGCCGTGCAGGAGATCCGCGAGGCGGCGCTCGAGAACCTCAGGTCCGAGTTCCGCCCCGAGTTCCTGAACCGCGTGGACGACATCGTCGTGTTCCGGCCGCTCACCCGGGCGGACATCGGCCGGATCGTGGAGATCCAGCTCGCCCGGCTGCGGAAGCTCCTGGCGGAGCGACAGCTCACGCTGGAGCTCTCCGAGGCCGCGCGCGAGGGCATCGCAGACGCGGGGTACGATCCCGTCTACGGCGCGCGCCCGCTGAAGCGCGCCCTGCAGCGGCTCGTCCAGGACCCGCTCGCGACCAAGGTGCTCCGCGGCGAGTTCCAGCCCGGCGACCACGTCGTGGTGGATGAGAGCAAGGACGGGACCCTGACGTTCACCAAGGGGCAACCGGTCCAGGTGACGATGCACTAGCGGCGCGCCAGCCCACTCCGGAGCTTCAGAGCGGTCGGATGAACAGCCGGAGGACAAGGATCCAGGCGAAGATCGCGGCCGGAAGCGTGAAGAAATCGTACCCGGAGGAGCACGGGGCGGGAACTCCGAGGAGCGACCCGTTGCT
Source organism: Pseudomonadota bacterium (assembly GCA_023419875.1). Lineage (GTDB taxonomy): Bacteria > Myxococcota > Myxococcia > Myxococcales > Anaeromyxobacteraceae > Anaeromyxobacter. The sequence continues at coordinate 7,463 of JAEZXM010000237.1, forward strand.
TCAGGAGGCCTTGGTCGTCGCCCGCGCCAGCGCCGCCGCGATCCCGGGATCGCCCGGGGCGACGCGGGCCGCCTGGCGGAGGAGGGTCTGCGCCACGTTCGGCTGGTTGCGGGCGAGCCGCTCCAGGGCTCGCGCATAGAGCGCCTCGGCTTCCGGCGAGCGTTCGCCGAACGTGGGCAGAGCGGTGTTCCTCGCCCAGCCGTCGGGTGGGACCATTGGCGGCGCGAAGGCGCCGTCCGGAAGCGCGCCCGGGCCGGCGCCGTCGCCGAGCACCTGCTTCCAGGCGGCGGGGTGGACCGAGGTCCCACGCTGGAGCGTCGCCCGCCGGTGCGCGAGCAGCGCGAAGAACGCGGGCTGGAGCGACGGCCACCGCTCGCGGAACCGATCGTGGAGCGCCTTCACCGTCGTCCCCTCGCCGATGGCGCGGACGAGGTCGAGCTGCTCCTCGGAGAGATCGATGATCACCTTCGGTGGCCGACCGAGGTAGACCATCGAGCGCAGGGCGATCCGGTCCGGCACCCGGGGTTGTGCCCGCAGGCCGGGCGAGCTCGCGACCAGGCGCGCGAACCAGGCCTCGGTGGCCGGCCGTGCGTCCCGATCGAAGGCGACCCCCAGGCGCCACGGGCTCACCTCGGACGTCCAGGCGATGCGCGCCGGCACCCGGAGGCCGTCCGAGAGGCCGTGCCCGTACAGGCGGAGCAGGATGGGATCGCCGCGGTGGACGAAGCGCGGAGAGTAGAGCCGGCACCCCGCCGCCCCCACGTCCTCGGTCTCTGCGTCAAAGGTCTTCCGGGCCGCCGTCACCGCCGCGATGCAACGCGCCATGACCCGCGGCGCCCGGCGGGGGTTCTCGATGAACTCCACCATCGCGGCGGAACCTATCCCGGGATGGCGTCGAGGCTGGAGAGACGAGCAGGCGGGCGGTTGGCCTCACGCCGATCGTCCGTCCTCGGCGACCGCCTCGATCTCGCCCGGGTGCCGGGCCAGCACGTCGGCGCAGCCCTCGTGCCCGGGCATCGCGCACAGCTCGGCGAAGAGCGCGGCGGGGAAGAAGACGGGGAGCCCCAGCCGGCCCTGGCGGCTCGAGGCGGCGAGGGCGCCCTGCCGCGGGCAGGCCGCGGCGGCCAGCGCTCGTAGATGGTCCGCGTGCACGGGGACATCGCACGCCATCACCACCACACCGCGCGCCTCGGGTGCGCACTCCGCCACCCGCATCAGCCCGAGGCGCAACGAGCAGGCCTGGCCACCTCCGACCGCCTCGTTCGCGACGGTGGCCACCGGTAGGCCGGCGAGCGAGGCGCGGAGCTCGTCCGCCGGATCCCCCACCACGACCACCACCGGCCAGAGCCGGGCGTCCAGCGCCGCTCGGACCGCGCGGCGCAGCCGCGGCTCGTCCACGCACGCAGGCCCTTCGCCGGCGGCGACGAGGACGATGCTCCCCACTCCTCGGACGAGGTCTTCGCGTTCCACGGTCTCCCGCGGCGCCGCCGGTGCGGTGCGCTGGTGCGGGAGATCTGCTCGGCCTGGCGCCGCCGGGCCGCACCGATCGCGTGGTGACCCCAATCGGGAGCGGGTCGCATGCCCAGGGATGCCGGTCCGTGTAAGCTCCGCGGGCATGCGCGTTCCGACGCTCCTCGCCCTCGCGATCCTCACCGCCGCGGCTTGCGAGCGTGACTCCGAGTGGGAGCACGCGGCGAAGGTGCGGGCGATCTGCCGGGACCTCGAGCTGCGGAACGCGCCTGCGTCCGAGGCCGAGGAGCTCTTCGGGCCGCCGACGTGGACCGGCTGCGGTACCGGATTGCCACCCGTGACGGCAGATACCTGTCCCGCCGACGCCGCGATCTGCATCCGCGTCTTCTCCTTCCGGGCGAACCACGAGGTGCTCTGCGGCGGCCCTGCGTGCAGCTACGGGTGCGAGCTCCGCGCACCGGAGGCGGATCCCGAGGCGACCTGCTCCGTCCGGTTCCTGAACGGCTCCGAACGGCCCGCCGCTCCCTGACCGCCGCGGCTCGGGAGTGGCTGGGTGTGAGGGGCAACTTCTCGGTTCACGGTTCACGGTCGGCGGACCGTGAACCCCTCAGGCCGCGGGGAGGATGCGCGCGAGCACCGCTTGCACGACGCGGTCGCAGCGATGGGCCGGGAACGGGAAGGCGTCCTTGGCGTTCCGGCCGACCTCGCGGGTGAGCGCGTCCCGCAACGCGGCGCGGGCCCGGTGGAGGCGGACCTTCACGACCGCATCGCTCACGTCGAGGGCCTGGGCCGTCTCCTCGGTCGAGAGCCCCTCCACCTCGCGGAGCAGGATGACCGTGCGGTGGATCGGCGGCAGCCCGTCGATGGCGCTCTCGAGCAGACCGAGAGCCTCGCGCGAGGCCGCCCGCTCCTCGGGGGTGGGCTCTTCGTGCATGGGAACCTCCGTGCCGGCGCCGGACTCGACCGGCACCATCTGGCGACGCTTGCGAACCCTCCCGAGCGCCTCGTTGAGCCCGATCCGGATGAGCCAGGTCGAGAACGAGGAAAGGCCCTGGAACTCCCCGAGCGCGGTGTACGCACGGAGATAGGCTTGCTGCATCGCGTCCTCGACCTCCGTCTCGTCGCGGAGGATGCCGCGCACCGCCCGGTAGAGCCGGGTGTTGTGGCGGCGCATCAGGACCTCGAACAGCGCCGCGTCCCCCGCCTTGACGCGGGCAACGATCTCCTCGTCTGCCGGATACGCCTCCGGGCGGAGTCGGCCACTCGCTGCCGGCCTGGGGAAGGGCTCCATGCCTTGGTTCGATGTGGGCGGCGCCCAGAGGTTACGAGGATCGCCTCGCGAGCTTCCGCTTGCGGAACCAGCCGTGCAGCCGGTGCCCGAGGCCCGTTCCCGGCAGGACCATGAACGGACAGAGGTCGGTCACGGGGGCCACCCCCGCCGCCGCGCACTCGTCGAGGGCGGCCGGCGAGCTGGATCCGGGGCCCGCGCCACGGTGGAACCAGATCTGCCGCACGCCGCGTGCGAGCGCGTCGTGCGCGGCACGCGCGGCGGCGTCCGGGGAGACGAGGAGGAATACTCCCTCCACGGGAGGCTCGATCTCGGCGACGCTCGAGAAGGCCCTACGGCCGTCGATCTCCGCGGCCGCCGGATGGACCGGCACGACGTCGTACCCCCGTTCGAGGAACGCTTCGTAGACTCGTCGGGAGAAGCTCGCGGGATCGCGGGACACGCCGACGAAGGCGAAGCGCCGGAGCTCGAGGAACCGTTCGGCTGCCTGGATGGCGTTCACGGTGGACCTCCGGAATCGGGGCCGGAGCGTAACGCATTTCCCAGGCGGCAGGCGCGACCGGCGGGGGCGATCCGTCGTGAGACCGCCCCCGCCGCGTGAGCCGGGCGTGACCCGCTACTCGGTCGTGGTGCCCGTGTCCGTCCCGTTCGCGGCGTCCGAACCCAGGCCGGTGTCGGTCCCGCTCGTCGCATCCGAACCCATGCCGGTATCGGTGCCCGTCCCCGCGTCGGTGCCGGCGCCGGTGTCGGTCCCGCTCGTCGCCTCTGCGCCGGTGCCCAGGTCCTCCGTCGTCCCTGTACCGCTCACCGCCTCGGAGCCGGTGCTCATCTCCTCGGACTCGGTGGTGTCGGACGCGGCCGCGTCGCCCTCCGCCAGCGCCCGCCCGCCGAGCGCGATGGCGGCCAGCCCTGCGACCAGCAGGTATCTCAGCTTCCTGTTCATCTCGTGCCCCCTCCGTAACGTGCCACCGCTTCATTGCGGCAGCCGCGCCCCCCAAGCGCCCACCTCTTCGATCGTTGCCCGGACGGCGCCCCGGCCGCAGGACCTCGCCTCTGCCGTGGCTGCGAGAAAGCTGCGCATGACGATGCGGCGCACAACCAGCGGCGGCGATCGGGCGCAAGGGGGTCTTCGCCGCTGCTCCGGTTGGAGCGCCGCCGGACGGACGGCCCCGCCCTACCTTGCCGTCGCCCATGGACGCCAGCGCGGTCGCCGTGGTCCCGGTCCACCTGCGGACACCTCGCGATGCGGCCTTGCTGCTGCGAGGGGCGGAGGCCCTCGCCCGGGAGGCGGTCGTTGCGCGGATCGTCATCATCGACGACGCCAGCCCGACCGTGCTTCCGCCCCTGCCCGACCGCGCGGAGGTGTTGGTCCTCCACCGGAACGCAGGACCCGCGGCCGCGCGAAACCGAGGGATCGAGCGAGCGCTCGCCCTCGGGGCCCGGGCCGTCCTCTTCACCGATCACGATTGCGTATGCGACGCAGGCTGGGCCGCCGCGCTCGTCCGCGCCCTCGCGGAGGGACACGCCGGAGCGAGCGGGGTCACGCGCTCGCTCGGCCGCACGCTGCTCGACCGCTACCAGGACTTCGCCGGCGCCATGAACGGGCGCTGGGCGCTCCCCGGCCACGCCGCCCTCCTGTACGGGCCATCCTGCAACCTCGCGGTCCGGGCGGACGCGCTGGGCGCGACCCGCTTCGACGAGCAGTTCCCGAGCGCGGCGGGCGAGGACCTCGACTTCTGCCTCCGACTCCGGCGGGCCGGCACGATCGCCTTCGTGCCGGGCGCGGTGGTCCGCCACGACTTCGGCTACCGCAACGGGCTGGCCGGCCTCGGCCGCTTCCTCGGGCAGATCCGGCGCTACGCCTCGGCCGACCCGCTGCTCCAGGAGAAGCACCCGGAGCTCCGTACCCTGCGCTCCGAGGCCTGCGCCGCCGCCGACGTTCTCGCCGCCGTGCCGCCGCTCGATCCCTCCGCGTACCGCCGCGCCGCGCTGTCCCGGGTGCGACCCCGGAGGCTGGTGCCCCTCTTCTTCCTCGTGAAGCACCTCTCCCGCGCGGCCTACCGGAGGGGCCAGCGCCATCCCGCGCGGTGGCGAGCCCACGATCCGGACCCGGTGCTTCCCGGCTCGCCCGCAGCGACCTGACCCGTGCGAACCTACCTCCGGCTCTTCCGCTTCGCGCGGCCCTTCCGCTGGCGTCTCGCCGCGGCGCTCGGGGCGATGATGGTGTTCGCCGCGACCAACTCGCTCTACGTGGTTCTCCTCGGGCCGGTGCTCTCGTTCCTCTTCTCGGGCGGGCAGTCCGGGGCGGGCGACGCGCTCGCGCGGATCCTGCCGCGCTGGCTCGACCTGTCCGGTGTACTCGCGGGGGCGGACGCCCGCTCGATGCTGGCGATCCTCCCCATCCTCGTCTTCGGGGTGGCGCTGGTGAAGGGCGTCGCCTTCTTCACGCAGCACTACCTGATGGCCTCGGTCTCCTCCGGGATGGTGGCGGACCTCCGGTGCGCGCTCTTCGATCGGCTCGTCGCGCTCTCGCCCGCGTTCCACTCCCGGCACCACTCCGGCGACCTGCTCAGCCGCTTCAACCAGGACGTCGCGATGGTGCAGCTCGCGGTCACCGAGGCGATCGCGAGCTACCTGCGAGACGGAATCACCGTCGTCTGGATGCTCGCCACCTGCTTCTGGATGGACTGGCGGATGTCGCTGATGGCCTTCTGCGCGATCCCCGCGACGTTCTTCCCGGTGGTGCGGATGGCACGGCGGCTGCGGCGGACCACCGGACAGTCGGCCGCGAGCCTCGGGAAGATCTCCGAGATCACCCTCGAGACGCTGGGCGGCATCCGCGTCGTCCAGGCGTTCGGGATGGAAGGGTACGAACGCGGCCGCTTCCGGGGCGCGATCCGCTCGCTGCTCCGGTTCGAGCTGGGCATCGCACGGCTCCGCGCCTTCTCCTCGCCGTTCATGGAGGTGATGGCCGCCGGCGGCATCGCCTTCACGATCTGGTGGGTCGGCGGGGAGATCCTCGCCGGGCGCCTCGAGGCCGCGAAGCTCCTTTCCTTCATGACGGCGGTCCTGATGCTGTACCAGCCGGTGAAGCAGCTCGGTCGCGGGGGCCAGCTCGTCATGATGGGCGCGGCCTCGGGCGACCGCGTGTTCTACGTGCTCGACTCGACCGCGGCGGTGCCGGACGAGGGCGCGGAGGCGCTCCCGCCGCTGCGCGACGCCATTCGCTACGAGCGGGTGACCTTCGCGTACGGCGATCGCCCGGTGATCGAGGAGGTGGATCTCACGCTCCGACGCGGCGAGGTCGTCGCCGTCGTGGGGCCCTCGGGCGGGGGAAAGACCACGCTTTCGAACCTGTTGCCCCGCTTCTGGGACCCGCAGGGAGGCCGGATCACCGTGGATGGGCGCGACGTGCGGAGCGTCACGCTCGCGAGCCTGCGGGCGCAGATCGCGATGGTCGGGCAGGAGACCGTGCTCTTCAACGACACGGTCCGCGCGAACATCGCGTATGGGCGCCCCGACATCGGACAGGAGGCAGTGGAGCGCGCGGCGCGGTTGGCCCAGGCCCACAGCTTCATCTCCCAGCTGCCGCAGGGCTACGACACGGTGGTGGGCGAGCGCGGGGTGCTCCTCTCGGGCGGGCAGCGCCAGCGGATCGCCATCGCGCGCGCGTTCCTCAAGGACGCGCCGATTCTCGTGCTCGACGAGGCGACGAGCGCGCTCGACGCGGAGTCGGAGCGAGAGGTGCAGCGGGCCCTCGACGCGCTGATGCGGCTGGACGGGCAACGGAAGCGGACGACGCTGGTGATCGCGCACCGGCTGTCGACCATCCGTCACGCGGACCGGATCGTGGTGCTGGTGGAGGGGCGCGTGGTCGAGGAGGGGAGGCACGAGGAGCTCCTCGACCGCGCCGGTGAGTACGCGAGGCTGTGGCGGAGCTTCGAGGGGAAGGAGCGGCCGCAGGCGGCGGAGGTGGGGTGACGCGCGTCGCGCGGGTCGCGTCCCGACCCAGGTGTCCGTTTCGCGGACGGGCGGCCGCGGCGCGGACCATCGGCGGAGCGCGGATGCTGAGGGATCGCGGGCCTGGCGCTGGCACGCCTCCTGCCTCGGCGCCGCCTATGACCGCGCCCCGACGCATCGTCCGTCGCGCCACCTATCTCCTCTCGCGCCGCTGCACCCAGCGCGAGTTCCTGCTCAAGCCCTCGGCGCTCACGAACCTCATCCTCAAGTACGTCCTGGCCGTCGCCGCCGAGCGCTACGGCGTCCTCATCCACGCCGCCTGCTTCATGAGCAACCACTTTCATCTCGTCGTTACCGACATCCGCGGGAACCTCCCCGAGTTCACCCGCATCCTCGACGGCATCATCGCTAAGGCTCTCAACTCCCTCTACGGCCGCTGGGAGAACCTCTGGGCTTCCTCGAGTTACAGCGCCGTTCGCCTCGACTCGCCCGAGGACATCATCGAGAAGGTCGCCTACACCCTCGCCAATCCGGCGAGCGCCGGCCTCGTCGAGCACGGCCGGCAGTGGCCCGGCGTCTGGTCCGATCCGTGGTCCATCGGCGAGCGAGGACAGTGGATCGAGCGGCCGGGCCACTACTTCAGCGCCTCGATGCCGGAGAAGGAGTGGCTGGAGTTCTCTTTGCCGCCCGGCTTCCGCTCGGTCGAGGCGTTCCGGGCGAAGGTCATTGCTCGCGTGAAGGAACTCGAGACGGCGGCCGCCGCCGAACGCGAGGCCAAAGGGGTGAGGGCGCTGGGCGCCCGCGGCGTCATGAAGCAGAGGCACACGGAGCGGTCCACCACGTACGAGCCCCACCGCGTGCTCGACCCTCGGGTCGCCGCCCGGGACAAGTGGAAAAGGATCGAGCTGCTCCAGCAGCTCGTGGAGTTCCTCAGGCGTTACCGCAGAGCGTGGGAGAAGTTCTGCGGCGGCGACCGGAAGGTCCTCTTCCCTCGCGGCACGTACCTCATGCGCGTGAGGTTCGGGGTGGCCTGCGCGAGCAGCTGATCCGTCCTCCCGCACAACTCTAGTCGCCGCGAGCCGCACGCTCGAAGGGAGAACCTCGCCCCGAGCGCGCGGAGAGCAATCCAGACCGCTCTGAGCGGCCTCCCGCGGAGCTCGCAATGCGCCCGCTCAAGCCGAGCTTGATGCTCACCGGCCCCCATTCCCACGGTCGGAACCTTCCCCCCTGCCCCCGTCCGCCGCGCGGCCGCCGTCCGTTTGGCGGACCTCTGGGT
>JAEZXM010000242.1 GCA_023419875.1 Pseudomonadota bacterium
GCCTCGGAGAGCCAGGGGTGCGTCGTCATCACCGAGCGCACCAGCGCGGCCTCGGCCTCCTCGAACGGGCGTCGCGCCTCCTTGCGTGCCTCGGGCGCGCCGTCGGTCACCGCACCACCTCCTCGAACGCGCGCCGGACGGCGGAGGTGACGCGGTCGTACTCGGCCAGGAATCGGGCCGCGGCCTCGGGTCCGCCGTAGCCGAGGCGCCGCGCGAGCTGGTCGAGCTCGGGGCCGGGAGGAGGCAGGTGATCCACGGTGTAGTCGTGCACGATCCGGAGGCGCAGATCGACGCGGCGGAGGAAGACGTATCCGCTCGCGAGCGCCTGGTACAGCGGCTCGGGGAGGAGGCCCGCGTCGCGCAGGAGAAGGAGGGCTTCCGGGGTGGATCCGGCCCGGACCTCCGGGCGCTCGTATCCGTGGACGAGCTGCAGGAACTGGGCGGCGAACTCCGCGTCCACGAGCCCGCCGAACCCGGTCTTGGGGTTCCGCCCGCGCGAGGCCTCCTGCGAGATCTGCGTTTCCATCCGCTCGCGCATGCGGCGGATCTCCTGGGCCATCGCGGCTCGATCGCCTTGCGCCGCGTACACCGCGGGCACGATCGCGCGCCGCCAGACGTCCTCGAACAGGGCGGCGTCCCCCGCCACGTGCCGGGCGCGGAGCAGCGCCTGGCGTTCCCAGAGCTGGCTGCGCACCGCGGTCACCGGGCCCTCCGCGGGGGCCTGGCCGGTGTGGTAGCGGACGAACCCCTCGAGGCCGATCACCAGCGCGCCCTGGTTCCCCGAGGGGCGCAGGCGCGTGTCGATCTGGTAGAGGCGGCCCTCGCGGAGCGGCATCTGCAGGAACGACATGAAACGCTGGGCGAGGCGCGCATACCGCTCGTGCCCGGTGGACTCGCCGGGGTAGACGAAGATGAGGTCGAGGTCGGAGTGGTAGCCGAGCTCGCGCCCGCCGAGCTTGCCCATGCCGATGACGCACAGCCGCGCGTCCGGCAGCGTTCCGCGGGCGCGCGCCTCGGCCTCGGCGAGATCGAGGCAGGCGACGAGGCACACCTCGGCGAGCTCGGTGAGCTGGCGCGAGACCGCGGGCAGGTCGCACATGCCGGCGATGTCGTGCACCGCGATGCGCAGGATCTCCTGGTCCTTGTAGCGGCGCACCGCGCCGAGCCGCAGCTCGAGCAGCTCGTCGGGGTGGAGATCTCCGGGCGGCGGGAGGAGCCGCTCCCCCAGCTCGGCCTTCATCTCCTCCCGCGACTTGTCCACGACGATCTGGTTCCGGGCCAGGAGCACGTCGAACAGCTCGGGCGTGCGGACGAACCGCTTCGAGAGGAAGTCCGAGGTCCCGAAGAGCGAGAGGAGGAGCCGGCTCACGCGCCGGTTCTCGCGCATGATGGCGAAGTAGGGCTCGGGGTTCCCGAGGGCCGCGGCGAAGTCGCCGAGGTGCCAGAGCGCCTGATCGGGATCGGGGGTCCCCAGGGCGTCGGCGAGCAGGCCCGCCGCCTGGGCGGGGTCGCCGAGGCGCGAGAACGGTGTGCGGCGGCGGGCCATGAGATCGATCGCGGCGATGGCCCGCTCCGGGTCGAGGAAGCCGCGGCGGACGGCGACGTCGGCCCGGCGGGCGCGCTCCACGTCGGGGTCGGCGAGCAGCGTGAGCTCGGGATCGATCGGCGCCTCGTCGCGGGCCGCGCCGAGGAGGCCGCCGAAGATGCGGGCGGTCCGCTCGCGGTGGGAGTGGAGCGCGCCCTCGAGCTCGGCCTCCGTGAGGTAGCCCATGCTCCGCGCCAGGCCGAGGCGCTCGCCGGACGCCGGCAGGCGGTGGGTCTGTGCGCCGTCCACCATCTGGATCCGGTGCTCCGCGCGGCGGAGGAAGAGGTACGCGTCCGCGAGCTCGTCGCGGTCGCGCGCCGGCACGATCCCCGCGAAGAGGAGCCGGTCCAGCGCGGGCAGCACCGCCCGCTCCCGCAGCGCCTCGCCCCCCTCGCGGCCGCCGTGCAGGAGCTGGAGGGCGGTGACGAAGAACTCCGCCTCCCGGATCCCGCCCTTGCCGAGCTTCAGGTCCTCCTTGCCCTCGGCGCCGGCCCGCGCGTCGATGCGGGCCTTCATCGCGTGGATCTCCTCGAGCACCGCGATGTCCAGGCTGCGGCGCCAGACGAAGGGCGTGAGCTGCCGCAGGAGCTCCGCGCCCACCGCGTCGTCGCCCGCGGCCGGCCGGGCTTTCACGAGCGCGGCGCGCTCCCAGCTCCGGCCGAACGACTGGTAGTACAGCTCGGCCGCGTGGACGCTGTTCACGATGGGGCCGTTCTGGCCGTCGGGACGCAGGTTCAGGTCCACCCGGAAGACGAAGCCGTCCTCGGTGGGCCGGGCGAGCGACTCGGTCACGAGCTCGGCCAGCTTGGCGTAGTACGCGAAGTGATCCTGCGGGTGCTCCCCGTCGGTCTCGCCGTCGCGGTCGTAGACGTAGACGAGGTCGATGTCGGACGAGAAGTTGAGCTCGCGCGCGCCGAGCTTCCCCATGGCGATCGCGCAGAACCCCGCTCCCGGTTCCCGGTCGGCGAGCCCGGCCGGCGGCCCGTGGCGGACGCGCAGGCGGCGGTCGTGGAACTGGATGGCGACGTGGAGGCAGGCGGTGGCGAGGGTGGAGAGCTCCTCGGTCACCTCGCGTACCCGCACGCGGCGGAGGTCGCGGAGCGCGATCCGGAGGACCTGGCGGCTCCGGACCATGCGGAGGAGCCGGTGGAAGCCGGCGACGTCGTCGGGCGGGAGGCGGCGGACGGCGCGGGCGAGGAACCGCCGAAGGTCGGCCTCGTTGCGAGGTCGGGCGAGCCAGCGCGAGCGGACGGTGCGGCGCAAGAGGTACGGCCACCGCACGAGCAGGGTGGCGAGCATCCGCGAGCTGCCGCAGAGGAGCACGAGCCCATCGAGGAGGTCCGGCTCCACGGGGAGCGCGCCGGCGGCGTCGAGGTACCGCTCGACCCCCGCGAGGCACAGATCGGGATCGGTCGAGAGCTCCACGCGGGCGAGGAGCCGCTGGAGATCGGGTTCCGGGACGCGGCGCGCCAGCCGCGCGATCCGCTCCGCCGACTCCGGAGCGCGTGGCGCCACGGGAGGAAGGCCGGGAAGGCCGTGGGCGGAGGGGAGCGGGAGCACGGGGACATCATACGATCCGCCCGCCTTCACCGCCCGTCCCGCTGACAGACGCGTGACCGCGCTGCTATCTTCCGGCGCTCATGGCGCGTGCGCCGCACGAACCCGCCGTCCGCGAGCGGCCTCCGCACGAGCGGAGCCAGGCCATGTCCGCGCTCCTGCTCGAGCTCGCGACCCTCTCCGAGCGCCGCCCGGCGTGGGAACGGGAGCTCGAGCCCGGCGAGACCGTGGGCCGCTTCGACCTGGTGCGGGAGATCGGCCGCGGCGGGTTCGGGGTCGTCTACGAGGCGCGCGATCGCGAGCTGGGGCGCTCGGTGGCGTTCAAGGCGGTGCGCCCGGGCCGGCCGCTCGAGGCCGGCGCGGGCGAGCTGCTCCTGCGCGAGGCGGAGGCGATCGCCCGGCTCTCGCATCCGAACCTCGTCACATTGCACGACGTCGGCCGGTGCGATCAGGGGCCGTACCTGGTCCTCGAGCTCCTCCGCGGGACGACGCTCGCGGAGCGCCTCTCGCAGGGCGCGCTGCCGATCCCGGAGGCCCTCCGGATCGGGGCGGAGGTGGCGCGGGGGCTCGCGCACGCTCACGAGGAGGGCGTCACCCACCGTGACCTCAAGCCCTCGAACGTCTTCCTGTGCGACGGCGGGCACGTGAAGGTGCTCGACTTCGGCATGGCCCACGCCTTCGGGCGGCAGCGGACGATGGGCGGCACCCCCGCGTACATGGCGCCGGAGCAGTGGCGCGAGGGGGCCGAGGACGGGCGCACCGATCTCTTCGCGCTCGGGGTGATGCTGTACCAGATGGTGAAGGGCGAGGTCCCGCTGCCGGAGGGCGGCAAAAGCCTCGAGGCGGGGCCGGCGCCCAGGCTGGAGGTGACGGAGTGCCCGGCGCTGGCGGCGCTGGTGGAGCGGCTCCTGGAGCGCGATCCGGCCGACCGCGCGCGCAGCGCCGGCGAGGTGCTGTCGGTGCTCGAGGCGCTCCGCGACGCGCTCCGCACCGGCGAAGAGACCACCTCCCGCTTCAGTCTCGCGCGCCGCGCGCGTCGCCTGCCGGCCGCCGTCCTCGCGGCGTTCGCGCTGCTCGCCGCCGGGGCCGCGGCGGCCTGGCTCTACCTGTGGGCGGCGAAGCCGCCTCCCGAGAAGCCGAGCGTGGCCGTGCTCCCGTTCGCGGTGCTCTCCACCGGGCCGGACGACGCCTCGCTCGCGGCCGGCATCCACGCCGAGCTCATCACCCGGCTCACGCAGGTGGAGGGGCTGCGCATCGCGGGGCGGAGCTCCGTGCAGGGGTACGGCCCCGAGCGCGGGAGGGACGCGGTCGAGGTCGGGCGCGAGCTGGGCGTCTCGGCGGTGGTGGAGGGCACGCTCCAGCGGCAGGGCGACCGGGTGCGGATCCAGGTCCACCTCGTCGATCCGGCCACGGGGGTCCAGCGGTGGGCCGAGAAGCTCGACCACCGCTCGGACGATCTGTTCGCGCTCCAGAGCGAGGTGGCGGTGCGGATCGCCCACGCGCTCGGAGCGCGCCTCACCGCGGCCGAGCAGGCGCGGGTCGAGCGCGCGCCGACGCGGGACGCGGTGGCGCACGAGCTGTATCTCAAGGCGCGCTACTTCTGGGGGCGCTCGTCGGACGACGCCGATCGCCTGCGCGCGTACGGGCTGCTCCGGGCTGCGGTGTCGCGGGACGGCGGGTTCGCCCTGGCGCGGGCCTGGCTGGCGGTCGTCGGCACCGAGCTCGCCAACGCAGGCGAGGCCGAGTTCCCGTTCGAGCACACCTGCGACGAGGCGCGCGAGCAGGCCGACCGAGCGCTGGAGATCGATCCGGGGCTGCCCGAGGCGCACGGCGCGCTGGCGGAGGTCCGCTGGGCGTGCGACGGCGACGACGCCGGCGCGCTCGCCGAGTACGAGGTCCAGGCGCGGATGGCGCCCGGCGACGCGGTGGCGCGCGTGAACGTGGGCTACACGCGGATGGCGCGCGGCGAGTGGGACGAGGCGGCCGAGGATCTGCGGGCGGCGCTCGCGCTCGACCCGCGGTCCTACTTCGTCGCCATGCTGGTCGCGGACCGGATGATCCAGCTCCGCCGCTTCGACGAGGCGGAGCAGGCGTGCCGCCGCGCCCAGGAGCTCTCGCCGGGTGACGTGCGCGCGCCCACCGCCTGCGCGCTCGTGCCGTTCTTCCGGAAGGGCGATCTCGGCCCGGCCCGGGCGGCGCTCGACGCCATGGCCCAGCAGTGGCACGCGTCCAACGTCGCCACGGCCAGCGCCGTCGACCTGCTGGTGCTGCTTCCGGAGCGGACGCTGGATCTGGCCGGCGAGGGCCGGTTGCCCGACCCGATCTCGCCGCGCGCGCCGTTCATCCCGCGCGGCGTGCTGACCGGCGTCGCGCGCCTCGCCCTCGGCCGGACGAGCGAGGCCCGTGCCGATCTCGAGCGCGAGCTTCGACCGCTGGAGGAGGCGGTGGCCGAGCTCCGCCGCGAGAAGGATCGGAGCGCCCTCGCGATCCAGCTCTTCTGGCTCGCCCGGGCCGAGGTCGGCGCCGGGCGCGCGGCCGAGGCCGTAGCCCACGCCGAGGAGGCGCGGTCGCTCATCACCGACGTCCCCATGCGGACCTACGCCTTGCTCGACCTCGCCGAGATCGCCGTCCAGGCGGGAGAGAAGGACCGGGCCGTGGCGCTGCTCGCCGAGCTCCTCGACGCGCCCGGCGGGACGCACACGGCGGCGTCGCTGCGCGCGACGCCCGCGCTCGCGCCGCTACGCGGGTACCCGCCGTTCGAGGCGCTGGCGACGGCGAACGTGGCGGGGAGGTAGCGCCGCCGCAGCCTGCTCACCCGAACGATCCAGCACCGTCGCGGCAAAGCGGTTCAACGGGTGAACTGGAGCGGCGGCGGGGTCCACACCTGTCGAAACCAGGCGGGGCGCATCTTGATCCGGCGGATGTTGTCACCGTCAGGACCGGAGCCATCACGCTATGGCCCTCCCATGCACAAACGGATTGCTGCCGAATTCAAGATCGCGCTGCGGTCCGTCCGTGCCTTGTACGAACGGGCTCGGCAGCGGACCCCGCCCTTCGACTCCGCGGCCGCTGTGCGGCCGCTACGCTCAGCGCGAGCGGGGTGGACGTGGTTCAGGGCTCCTCGGCCAGATCGAAGATCACCTGGTAATGGCGTACGTCCCGGGAGCACTGCATGCCGGGAGGGATCTGCTGTGCCTTCGCCTCGTCCGGGGTTCGCGCGACGAGGACGATCGAATTGCAGACGGGGCACAGCAAGGTGTCGCCCCGGGCAACGAGCTCTTCCCAGTCTAGGTCGTCATTGGCGACATGGCTCGTCATCCGATCTCCGGGCGGCGCTTGGTTCAGTCCGATTCCCCGGCCCCCTCCTCCGCTTCCTCCGGAGCCGAAGCCGCCGCCGCCACCGGCCCCCCCCGCCCCGCCCGCGAGAGCCCGTGCTGCTTGATCTTCTTGTGCAGGTTCGTCCGCTCGACGCCCAGCGCCTGCGCGGCCTGCGTGATGTTCCACTCGTGCTCCTCGAGCTTCTTGAGGATGTAGTCGCGCTCCACGAGATCGCGCAGCTCGCGGAGGGGCACCGCGCCGTAGCGCGAGAGGTCCGCGGGGCCGCCGGGGGCGACGGGGGGCGTGGTGCGGGCCTGGAGGATCGACTCGGGCACGTCGGCGACGGTGATCCGGTCGCCGCTCATGATCACCATCCGTTCGCAGACGTTGCGCAGCTCGCGGACGTTCCCGGGCCAGCGGTGTCGCTTCAGGCGGTCGTAGACCTCGGGCTCGACCGGCTTCGGCCGGATGCCGTTCTCGCGTACGGCGAGGAGGAAGAACCGCTCGGCGAGGAGCGGGACGTCGTCGAGGCGCTCGCGCAGCGCGGGCGAGCGAAGGGGGACGACGTTCAGGCGGAAGAAGAGGTCCTCGCGGAACGTGCCCTCGCGCACCTCCGCCTCGAGGTCCTTGTTCGTGGCCGCCACCACGCGCACGTCCACGTTCAGGGTCCGGTCGCTGCCCACCCGCGTGATCTCGCCGGTCTGGAGGGCCCGGAGCACCTTCGCCTGGGCGGACAGGCTCATGTCCCCGATCTCGTCGAGGAAGAGGGTGCCGCCGTCGGCGGCCTCGAACTGGCCGCGGCGCCGGGCCGCCGCGCCGGTGAAGCTCCCCTTCTCGTGGCCGAAGAGCTCCGACTCGATGAGCTCGGCGGGGATGGCGGCGCAGTTCACCTTCACGAACGGGCCGTCGGCGCGCTTCGACTGCCGGTGGATCTCGGCGGCGATGAGCTCCTTCCCGGTGCCCGACTCACCGACGACGAGCACGCGGCCGCTCGTGGGCGCGACCTTGGCGATCTCCTCGAACAGCTTCTTCATCGCCGGGCTCTCGCCCAGCATCTCGTCCGCGAACCGCCGCTCGCGCGTGGAGAGCACCTGGACCTTCTCCTCCAGGCTCTTGCGGGAGAGGGCGTTCCGCACCGAGACCAGCACCCGGTCCCGATCCACGGGCTTCGAGAAGAAGTCGTTCGCCCCGCGCTTCATCGCGTCCACCACGTCGCTCGTGTCCGCGTGGCCGGAGACGACGATCACCGGCAGGTCCCGCCACAGCTCGCGCGCCTTGGAGAGCAGCGTCAGGCCGTCCATCCCGGGAAGGCGGATGTCGAAGATGCCGAGATCGATCGGCTCGGCCTCGAGGAGCTTCAGGGCCTCCTCGGCGGAGTCGGCCTCCTCGACCTCGAACCCCTCCGCCTCGAGCACCATCCGCAGCGTACGGCGGATGTTCTTCTCGTCGTCCACCACCAGCAAGGTCGGCTTCCGGGTGTCCATGGGCGGGGAGTATAGCGTGCCCGCTTCCTGCACCCGCGTTCCCGCACCTGGCCGGAGCCCGAAACGCGCGTCCCCGATCAGTCCTGATCCGGGTACGCGACCGGCCCCGTCCCCCCCTTGTCGCGCACCGGCACCCCGTTTCGCGGCACCTTTCCGTTCCGCGCGATCTTCCGGTTCCCCGCGCGCGTCCCGTTCCGCCGGACCGCCCTCCGCTCCCGGGCCTCCTCGAGGTACGCGAGGAGCGCCTCGGCCCGGTGACCGCCGGTGTGCTCGAGCAGCACCCGCTGGCGGGCGCGTTCCCCGAGCGCCCGGCGCTCGGGTTCGGGCATGCCGTCGAGGAGCGCGAGCACCTCGTGCGGAGCGCCGGCGAGCAGGATCTCCTCGCCCGGCGCGAAGAACTGCTCCAGGCCGGGCCAGCGATCCGAGACCACCGGGGTGGCGCAGGCGGCGGCTTCGAAGACGCGCACCGAGGGAGAGTATCCGGCACGGATCATGTCCGCCCGCGTGAGGTTGAGCGTGTAGCGCTGCGCCGAGTAGAAGGCGGCGTGGCGCGCCGGCGGGAGGTGCTCGATCCGCTCCACGTTCGTGGGCCAGGCGATCGAGCCCGGGTACTGCGGGCCTGCGACCGCGAAGCGGAGGGTGGGGCGCGCGCGGGCCGGCTCGAGCAGCAGCCGCTCCACCCCTGCCTGGCGATCGGCGCTGTAGGTGCCGACGTAGCCGAGGTCCCAGCGGATCGCCGCCGCGCTGGGCCGGTGGATCTCCGGGTCGGCGCTGCAGTAGAGGGGGCGGGCGGCGGCCGCGCCGAGGTCCCGCTCGAAACGCCGGAGCAACGGACCGCCGGTGAACGACAGGTAGAGATCGACCTCCCGCACGAGCGCGCGGTCGAGATAGGCGCAGTCGCCGCGCTCCAGGGAGGCGAGGGTGACCGGCGTGTCGATGTCGTAGAACGCGAGGACGCCGCGGGCGCGCGCCCGCGCGAGGCGGGCCACGGCCCGCCCGTCCGGCACGTAGGAGCCGACGATCACGAGATCGGCCGCGCGGATCGCCGGCGCGTGGAGCGCGTCGAGCTCCTCGAGGTTCCGGTACAGCGAGAGCCGGCAGTACGGCGGCTCCGGAAGGTCGCGGTTCTCGGCATACCAGGGCACGTCGCGCTCGAGGAAGTGGACCCGGTGGCCCATGGCCGCGAGCGCGCGGACGAGGCCGCGGTACGTGGTGGCGTGGCCGTTCCCCCAGGACGAGGTGATGGACAGGCCGAGGATGACGACGTCCAGCGGCCCGGTCATCCGGCGTTCCCCGTCGCCTCCGCGGTCTCCGCCCGAGCGCTCCCGCCCGCCCCGCCGAGCCCGAGCGCGCGCTCGACCACCTCGGCGCGCCGCGCGTAGGTGTGCTCGGCGAGCACCCGGCGACGGGCCGCGGCCCCGATCCTCCGCGCCCGGTCCGGATGAAGCGACGCCACGATCTCCGCCACCTCGACTCCGTCCTTCGCCGCGAGCACCTCGCGCCCCGGTTCGAGGAAGGCGTCGAGCCCTTCCCACGCGTCGGTGACGATGCAGGCAGCGGCGCCCGCCGCCTCGAAGACGCGGGTCGCCGGCGAAAAGCCGTTCCGGGCCATGCTGTCTCGCGAGACGTTGAGGACCGCGAGCGCCGACGCGTTCCAGGCGTTGTGGTCCTCGGTCCCCACGTGGCCCGCGAGGCGGACGTTGGACGGCAGGGGGCGCGACTCCCACCCCGCGCCCCCGAGCAGGAAGCGCTTCCCGGGGAGGGCGGCGGCGGGGCGCAGGAAGAACTCGTCCACCCTCGCCTCGCGGTCGGGGAGCCGGTTGCCCAGGAAGGAGAGGTCCGCCGCGTAGCGCGGATCGGGCGCGGCGGGGTGGTGCGTCGCGGGATCGAGGGCGTTGTACACCGGGACGCAGGCGCGCGCGCCGAGGTCGCGGTAGGCCCGGACCACGGGGTCCCCGCCACCGTAGGTGAAGACGACGTCGTAGCGAGGGACGAGCGCCCGGAACGGGTCGGCGGGATCACGCGACAGCCGCTCCAGGGTCGCGGGCGCGTCCACGTCCCAGAAGGCCACGCGGTTCCCCGCCCGCCGCAGCTCCAGCACCGCCGCCTCCAGGAAGGCGTCGTGCACCCCCACGCCGCTCGCCTTCACCACCAGATCCGCGTGCGCCGCCTCGGCGAGGGCCCGCTCGAGCGCGGAGGGATCGTCCGGATCCCAGACCACCGATCGCGCGTACGGAGGGTCGGGGATGTCGCGGAACGACTGCCGGTCGTAGGCATCCGGCTCGTAGAAGACGAGGCTGTGCCCGCGCGCGTGGAGCGCCCGGGCGAGGCCCCGGTAATACGTCGCGGCCCCGTTCCAGTACGAGGAGACGAGGCTCGACGCGAAGAAGGCGATCTCGAGGTGGTCGGGCATGCGGTCGGGGGTGTGTGCTGCTCCCTCTCGCGAATGTAGGACCGCGGGTCCCTGCTTTGCAGGCCGGCTCATCGGAGGGCGCGGCGAGGCCTCCCTCGGTGCCCGCCGCTCACCCGCCCAAGGTGCCGGCATTGCAACAGCGTCCACCTGTTCCCACGTTTGGCGCGGGCCGTCTTCACGCCGGGAACACGGGGCGAAGGGCGTGCGCCCGGAGCCACGCATGTCTCGACGGAGGATCCTCATCACGGGTGGGGCCGGCTTCATCGGGTCTCACCTGGGCGACCACCTGCTCCGGCACGGCTTCGCCGTCCGCGCGCTGGACTCGCTTTCACCACAAGTGCACGGCCCGGATGCGGCCCGCCCCGCCTATCTCGATCCGGAGATCGAGCTCCAGGTGGGAGACGTGCGCGATCCCGAGGCGGTGCGGAAGGCCCTCGTGGGCGTGGACTCCGTCGTCCACCTCGCCGCGGCGGTGGGCGTCGGCCAGTCGATGTACGAGCTCGATCGGTACGTGAGCGTGAACGACTTCGGCACGGCGGTCCTGCTCCAGGCGCTCATCGAACGCCCGGTGGAGCGGCTGGTGGTCGCCTCCTCGATGAGCCTCTACGGCGAGGGGCTCTACCGCGATCGCACCGGGCGCGAGGTGCTCGTCGAACGGTCCCGGGAGCGCCTGCTCCGGCGCGACTGGGAGCCGGTGGGGCTCGACGGCGGGCCGGTCGAGCCGGTCCCCACCCCCGAGCGGAAGCCCCCCGCGCTGGCCTCCGTCTACGCGCTGTCGAAGTTCGACCAGGAGCGCCTCTGCCTCCTCGCCGGCGAGGCCTACGGTTTCCAGGCGGTGGCCCTCCGCTTCTTCAACGTGTACGGCACCCGCCAGGCGCTCTCGAACCCGTACACGGGCGTGCTCGCGATCTTCGCGGCGCGGTTCCTCAACGGCCGCCCGCCGCTCGTGAACGAGGACGGCCGCCAGCGCCGCGACTTCGTGTCGGTGCACGACGTCGTCGAGGCCTGCAGGCTGGCGCTGACCGTGCCCGGGGCCGGGGGCCAGGCCTTCAACGTCGGGAGCGGACGGAGCGCGAGCGTGCTCGACGTGGCCGAACGCCTGGCGGAGGCGCTGGGCAGGGAGGACCTCGCCCCCGAGGTGACGCAGCGCTACCGGGTGGGCGACATCCGGCACTGCTTCGCCGACATCGGGCGGGCCCGGCGCGTCCTGGGCTACGACCCGCGGGTGGCGCTCGAGGACGGGCTGGCCGAGCTCTCGGGCTGGCTCGCCGGGCAGATCGCCCACGATCGCGTCCTGCAGGCCGGGGCCGAGCTCTCGGCCCGAGGGCTCTCGCTGTGAACCGCGGCCCGGTGCTGGTGACCGGCGGCGCCGGCTTCGTCGGTGCAAACCTCTGCCACCGGCTGCTCTCGGCGGGGATCGAGGTGCGCCTGCTCGACGATCTCTCCCGCCGGGGCGCGGAGCGGAACCTGGCCTGGCTCGCCGCCACGCACCCCGAGGGGCTGGAGCTGCTGCGCGGGGACGTGCGGGATCCGGCGCTGGTGGCCCGCGCGGTCGCCGGCGTCTCCGCGGTCTTCCACCTCGCGGCCCAGGTCGCGGTGACGAGCTCCCTCGTCGATCCGGTGCGGGACTTCGAGGTGAACGCCCGCGGGACGCTGGAGCTGCTCGAGGCGGTGCGGCGCGAGCGCCCGCCGCCGTTCTTCCTCTACACCTCGACGAACAAGGTGTACGGCGCCCTCGAGGACCTCGTCCTCGCCGACGCCGGGACGCGGTACGCCCCGGTCGACCCGGGGCGGCACCGCGGCATCTCCGAAGACCGGGCGCTCGCGTTTCACTCACCGTACGGGTGCTCCAAGGGCGCCGCCGAGCAGTACGTGCTCGACTGGGCCCGGACCTACGGCGTGCCCGCGACCGTGTTCCGGATGAGCTGCATCTACGGCACCCGGCAGCTCGGGAACGAGGACCAGGGCTGGGTGGCGCACTTCCTGTTCCGGGCGCTCGCAGGCGAGCCCATCGTGCTGTACGGCGACGGCAAGCAGGTCCGGGACGTCCTCTGGGTGGACGACCTCCTCGACGCCTTCCTGCTCGCGAGGGCGCGGCCGGCGGTGGTGGTCGGGCGCGCCTTCAACGTCGGCGGGGGACCGCTCAACACCCTGAGCCTCGTGGAGCTGCTCGGCCTCGTCGAGGAGCTGCACGGCGCCCGGCCGCACACGGTGCTCGACGGCTGGCGGCGCGCCGACCAGCGCTGGTACGTCTCCGACACCTCGGCGCTCCGGGCGGCGCTCGGATGGTCTCCGCGGGTGTCGGCTCGCGAAGGCGTGGCGCGGCTGTACCGGTGGGCCCGGGAGGAGCTCCGCACGCGCGAGCCGGTCCAGGAGACGTCCGCGGAGGTCGCGCCGTGAGGACCGCGGTGCTCGCCGGCCCGCGGCGGTTCGAGCTCGCGGCCGTGCCCCGGCCGGAGCCGCGCCCGGGCGAGGTGCGCGTCCGGATCGAGGGCTGCGGGGTCTGCGGGTCGAACCTGCCGACGTGGCAGGGGCGGGAGTGGTTCCGCTACCCGTTCACGGCGGGTGAGCCCGGGCACGAGGGGTGGGGCGTCGTCACCGCCGCCGGGCCGGAGGTGCGCGGGCTTCGGGAGGGGGACCGGGTGGCGCTCCTCTCGACGGCGTCGTTCGCCGAGGAGGAGGTCCTGCCCGCGGAGCTGGCGGTGCCGATCCCGCCGGGGCTCCCGGGGCCGTTCCCGGGGGAGGCGATCGGCTGCGCGGTGAACGTCGTCCGCCGTTGCCGGATCGTGGCCGGCGAGCGGGTGGCGGTGGTGGGCGCGGGATTCCTTGGGCTCGTCACGATCCGCCTCGCCGCGCTCGCCGGCGCTCGCGTGCTGGCGCTGTCGAGGCGCGGCTCCGCGCTCGCGGTCGCGCGGCGCCTCGGGGCCGAGGAGGTCGTGCCGTTCGACGCCGGCGCGGCGGCCGTCCTCGATCGGACGGACGGCCGCGGGTGCGACGTCGTGATCGAGGCCGCGGGCGTGCAGGGCGCGCTCGACCTCGCGTCCGCGGCGGTCCGCGAGGAGGGGCGGCTCGTGATCGCCGGCTTCCACCAGGACGGGACGCGCACCGTGGATCTCTGCGCCTGGAACTGGCGCGGCCTTCGGATCGTGAACGCGCACGAGCGCGATCGGGAGCTGCGGAGGGCGGGGGTGGTCGAGGCGGCCCGGCTGGTGACGGCCGGGCTCCTCGACCCGGCTCCGCTCGTGCGGACCTGGCCGCTCGCGGAGATCGGGGCGGCGTTCCGGGTCATGGAGGAGCGGCCGGAGGGGTTCGTGAAGGCGGTGGTGCAGGCATGAGGACGGTACGTCTCGGCTTCCTCGGCGTCGGCTGGATCGGCCAGCGGCGGATGCGCTCGCTCCTCGGGAGCGGTCTCGTGGAGGCGGTCGCGGTGGCCGATCCGTCGCTCGCGGCGGCGGCGGCCGCGGCATCCGCGGTGGACGGTTGCCAGCCGCTCCCCTCGCTCGACGCGCTGCTCGAGCTGGACCTCGACGGGATCGTCGTCGCAACGCCCTCCGCGCTCCACGCCGAGCAGGCGATCCGGGCGCTGGAGCGCGGGCTGGCGGTGTTCTGCCAGAAGCCGCTCGGGCGCACCGCCGCCGAGGCGCAGCGGGTGGTGGATGCCGCGCGGGCGGGGGACCGGCTCCTCGGGGTGGACCTCTCGTACCGGCACGTGGCCGGGATGGCCGAGATCCGCCGCCTCGTCCGCGGGGGCGCCCTGGGCCGCGTGTTCGCCGCGAACCTCGTTTTCCACAATGCGTATGGGCCGGACAAGCCGTGGTTCCACGACGCGCGCCTCTCCGGGGGCGGCTGCCTCGTCGACCTCGGCATCCACCTCGTGGACCTCGCGCTCTGGACGCTGGGGTGGCCGGCGATCCAGGACGTCGCCGCCTCGCTCCGCACGGCGGGCCTCCCCGCGGGCGCGCGCGGAGAGGGGGTGGAGGACTTCGCCGCGGCGCAGCTCGAGCTCGCGGACGGCACCGCCGTGCAGCTCGCCTGCTCCTGGCGGCTCGCCGCCGGGCAGGACTGCCTGATCGAGGCGGCGTTCTATGGCACCGCCGGGGGGGCGGCGCTGCGGAACGTGCGCGGGTCGTTCTTCGATTTCCTGGCGGAGCGGTTCCACGGGACGCGGCGCGAGCTCCTCGCCGGCCCACCCGACGCGTGGGAGGGCAGGGCGGCGGTGGCCTGGGCCGAGGCGCTCGCGGGCGGCGCCCGGTTCGACCCGGAGATCGAGCGGGTCGTCGCAGTGCAGGAAACGCTCGATCGTGTGTACCAGGCCGGCGCCGGACGGGCCGGCGCCGCGTCGGCGGGAGGCGGCCTGCGGGTCGCCGGGGCGGGACCGCGATGAAGGTCCTGCTCCACGCCGACGCCGTCGGCGGCGTCTTCACGTACGCCGTGGAGCTGGCGCGGGCCCTCGCGTCCCGCGGGGTGCGGGTGGTCCTCGCCACGGAAGGCGCGTCGCTCGATGACGACCAGCGGTCCGCCCTCTCCGGCGTCCCCGGGCTCGTGCACCGCGAGGCGCGCTACCGGCTCGAGTGGATGGAGGACCCGTGGGAGGACGTCGCGCGCGCGGGCGAGTGGCTCCTCGCGATCGAGCGCCGGGAGCGCCCGGACGTGGTCCACCTGTGCAGCTTCGCCCACGGCGCGCGGCCGTTCCGGGCGCCGCGCGTGGTGGTGGCGCACTCGTGCGTGCTCTCCTGGTACGAGGCGGTCCGGGGCGGGCCCGCCCCGCCGGCGTGGGATCGCTACCGCGAGGAGGTGGGCTCGGGTCTCCGCGCCGCCGACGGGATCGTCGCGCCCACGCAGGCGATGGCCCGGGCCCTCTCCCGGCACCACGCCCCGATCCCGCAGCCCACCGTCGTCCCCAACGGCCGCGATCCGGCGCGCTTCCCCCCCGGTGAGAAGATGCCGCTCGTCCTCGGCGCGGGCCGGCTCTGGGACGCGGCCAAGAACGCGGGGGCGCTGCTTCGCGCCGCGTTCGAGGTGCCCTGGCCGATCGCGCTCGCCGGGCCCGTCCCGGAGCCGCCGCCGCCGCACGCGATCGTCCATGGCACGGCCGGCGCGGGACCGCTCGAGGGGTGGGGACCGGCGCGTCTCCTCGGGCACCTCCCGGAGCCGGCGCTGGCCGCGTGGATGGGGCGGGCGGCGGTGTTCGCCCACCCCGCCCGCTACGAACCCTTCGGGCTGGCGGTGCTCGAGGCCGCGCTCGCCGGCTGCGCGCTCGTGCTCGGCGACATCGAGAGCCTGCGCGAGACCTGGGACGGGGCGGCGCTGTTCGTCCCGCCCGCTGACCACGCCGCGCTCGTCGGGGCGCTCAGGGCCCTGGCCGGAGATCCCCGCGGCCGCGAGGTCTTCGCCGCCGCGGCGCGGGCGCGCGCGCTCCGGCTCGGGCCGGACCGGATGGCGGCAGGGTATCTCGCCCTCTACGGCGCGCTCGGCGCGCGCGAGCGAGCGCCGGAGCCGCGCCGGCCACGCGGGACGCTCGTGCCGCGCCCGTCCCCTCGTCCGGAGAGGTGACCGTACGTGAGGGTCGCGCTGTTCGTGCACTCCTTCCGGTCGTGCTGGAACCACGGGAACGCCCACTTCCTGCGCGGGGTCGCGTCCGAGCTCGCGGCGCGCGGCCACGAGGTGACCGCCTGGGAGGAGGAGGGCGCGTGGAGCGCGGAGAACCTGGCGCATGACCACGGGCGCTCCGCGCTCACGCTCTGGCGCGAGGCGTACCCGATGCTCGACGTGCGGGTGTACCCGCCGGGCGGCCCGGACCTCGGCGAGGCGCTCGACGGCGTCGCCCTCGCGCTCGTGCACGAGTGGAACCGGCCGGAGCTCGTCACCCGGCTCGGGGCGGAGCGGCGGCGGCGCCCGGGCCTGCGGCTCTGCTTCCACGACACGCACCACCGCGCGGTGACGAGCCCGGAGGAGCTCTTTCGATTCGACCTCTCGGGCTACGACGCGGCGCTGGTCTTCGGCGCGGTGCTCCGGGACGTCTACCTGCGCCGCGGCGCGGCCGCCCGCGTCGAGGTGTGGCACGAGGCGGCCGACGTGCGGGTCTTCGTGCCCATCGAGTCGACGCGCGAGGGCGACGTGGTGTTCGTCGGGAACTGGGGGGACGGCGAGCGGACGGCGGAGCTTCGCGAGTTCCTGCTCGTGCCGGTGCGGGCGCTCGGCCTCTCGGGGACGGTGCACGGTGTCCGCTGGCCGGAGCACGGCCTCTCCGCCCTGGCCGGGGCGGGCCTCGCGTTTCGCGGCTGGCTCCCCAACCACCGCGTGCCCGGCGCCCTCGCCCGGCACGGCGCCGGCGTCCACGTCCCGCGCCGCCCGTACGCCGAGGCGCTCCCCGGCATCCCCACGATCCGCGTGTTCGAGACGCTCGCCTGCGGCGTGCCGCTCGTCACCGCGCCCTGGGAGGACGCCGAGGGGCTCTTCCGGCCGGGGCGCGACTACCTCGTGGCGCGGAACGGCGCGGAGATGGCGCGGTGCCTCGAGGCGCTGCGCGAGGAGCCCGGGCTGGCGCTGGGCGTCGCGCGGAGCGGGCTCGAGACGGTGCGCGCGCGCCACACGGTCGCGCACCGGGTGGACGAGCTGCTCGCGATCCACGGCTCGCTCGCCCGCACCTAGTCATGGTCCCCGGAGCCTCGACCCGCTTTCCCGGCGAGGGCGCCGAGCGCGCCCTCATCTACCTCGCCGTCGCGGCGGCGGCGGCGATCCTCTGGGCGGGCCGGGCGCTGCTCGTGCCGACGGCGCTCGGGCTCGTGCTCGCCGCCACCGTCTCGCCGCTCGTGGGCTGGCTCGAGGACCGGCGGGTGCCGCGCTGGCTCGCGGCGGCGATCGGGACGCTCCTGGCGAGCGCCCTGATCGCGGCCCTGGCGATCCTCCTCTACCAGTCGATCTCGCAGCTCTGGGAGGAGCTCCCCTCCTACCAGGTGCGCCTGCGGGAGCTGTGGGCCGACGCGCTCCGGCACGTGCTCCGGCTCCAGGAGGAGTCCGAGCGGTTCACCGCCCCGCGGCGGCCGGGCCAGGTCCGCGTGCAGGAGAGCGTCCCCTGGGGCAGCCTGATCCTCGGCACCGCCGCCGGCGTGGCCACGCTCCTGGGCGAGGCGACGGTGGTCGTGTTCCTCGTCTACTTCGGCCTGGCCGAGGGCCCGCGCTGGGCGGAGAAGCTCATGGTGCAGGCGGGGGCGAAGCGCGACGAGGTGGTCGAGGCGCTCTCCGAGCTCCGCCGGGACGTCGCGCAGTACATGCTGAACCGGGTGGTCCTCAATGCGGTCCTCGGCCTCGTGACCGCGGTGGTCTTCGCCTTCTACGGCCTCGAGCACGCGGCCGTCTGGGGCCTCACCACCGGGCTCCTGCACCTCGTCCCGTACATCGGCCCCGCCGTCGGCCTCGTGCTGCCGACGGGGATGGCGCTCCTCCAGTGGGGCACGCCGGGTCGCGTCCTCGGCGTGGTCGTCATCTACGTCACGCTGGTGTCGATCCAGGGGTACGTCGTGGATCCGATCTTCCTCGGGAAGCAGCTCCGCCTGAGCGCGCTCGTGGTCTTCCTGGGATCGCTGGTCTGGTTCCTCTTGTGGGGGCCCATCGGCCTCTTCCTGGCGGTGCCGCTGCTCTCGACGCTGAGGGTGGTGTGCAAGCACACGGTCCGGTTCCGGTCGGTGGCGGAGTTCCTGGCGGAGTGAAGGCCCCACCCTCTCCTTCACTGTGCGCGGAATGCCCCCCGCGAGCCGCCCTGTTCCGGCACCGTGCGCACCCGATCCCCGCGCCGGCCCTCGATCCTCCGGGCGATGGAGTTCCTGCGGCCGTACCGCGGGAGCGTGGCCGTCCTCCTGGTCCTCGCGGTCGCCCTCGCGGCGGTGAACGCGGCCGAGCCGCTGGCGCTGCGCTCGGCCTTCGACGCGCTCGCCGGGCGCGCCGGCCAGGCTGAGAGGGCCCCGCTCGTCCGGGCGCTCCTCGTGCTGGTGGGGCTGGGCCTCGGGCGCGAGGCCCTGGCCGCGTGCTCCAACTGGCTCACCTGGCGGACGCGCATCGGGATCCAGTACGGGCTCACCGAGGCCACCGTGGGGCGGCTCCACCAGCTCCCCCTGAGCTTTCACCGCGCCGAGGGCGTGGGCGCGCTCATGACCCGGCTCGACCGGTCCATCCAGGGCCTCGTCGGCGCGCTCGCCGAGCTCGCGTTCAACGCGCTGCCGGCGCTCGTGTACCTCGTCCTCTCGGTGTGCGTGATGCTGCGCCTCGACTGGCGGCTCGCGCTGCTCGTGCTCGCCTTCGCACCGGTGCCGGCGATCGTCGCCCGCCTGGCCGCGCCCATGCAGACCCGCCGCGAGCGGGCCCTGCTCGAGCGCTGGGTGCACATCTACTCCCGGTTCAACGAGGTCCTGGCGGGGATCGTCACCGTCAAGAGCTTCACCATGGAGGAGGCGGAGAAGCGGCGCTTCCTCGACGAGGTGAACGGCGCGAACGAGGTGGTGATCCGGGGCGTCGGTGTCGACTCCGGCGTGGGCGCGGCGCAGAACCTGGCCCAGATCGGCGCACGCGTCGCGGCGCTGGTCGTGGGCGGAGGGCTCGTGCTCGCGGGGAGCATGACGGTCGGCACGCTCGTCGCCTTCCTCGGCTACGTGGGCGGGCTGTTCGGGCCGGTGCTCGGCCTCGCCGGCACCTACAAGTCCATCCGCACCGCGCGCGTCTCGGCCGAGGAGGTGTACGGGATCCTGGACGCGCAGGACCTCCTCGGGGACGCGCCCGACGCGGTGGAGGTGATCGGGCTCCGCGGGGATCTGTCGTGGGAGGGCGTCCGGTTCGGCTATGGCGACGGGCCGCCGGTGCTCGACGGCGTGGACCTCGAGGTCCGCGAGGGCGAGCGGGTCGCGATCGTCGGCCCGTCCGGTTCGGGGAAGTCCACGCTCGTGTCGCTCCTGCAGCGGTTCCACGACCCCGTGGAGGGCGCCGTCCGGGTGGACGGGATCGACGTGCGCCGCATGAAGCAGATCTCCCTCCGCCGCCAGGTGGGGGTGGTCTTGCAGGACTCGCTGCTGTTCAACGAGACGGTGCGCGCCAACATCGCGTACGGCCGCCCCTCGGCGTCGCGCGCGGAGATCGAGGAGGCGGCCCGCGCCGCCAACGCGCACGAGTTCATCGCCAGGCTCCCGCAGGGCTACGACACGGTCGTCGGCGAGCGCGGGTGCCGGCTCTCGGTCGGGGAGCGCCAGCGCATCTCCATCGCCCGGACGCTCCTCAAGGACCCCGCGGTGCTGATCCTGGACGAGCCGACCTCGGCGCTCGATGCCGAGTCCGAGGCTCTGGTGAGCGAGGCCCTGGAGCGGGTCGCTCGCGGACGCACCACGCTCGTCATCGCCCACCGGCTCTCGACGGTGGTCGGTGCCGACCGGATCGTGGTGCTGGATCGCGGGCGGATCGTCGAGCAGGGGACCCACGGCGAGCTGCTGGAGGCCGGCGGTACCTACGCCGGCCTGGTCGCCCGGCAGGCGAAGGGGTTCTTCCCGCTCGCGGCGTGAGCTGTGTACGCCGCCGTTCGACGCCGTCCGCTCGCTCGCACGCGCGGTCCACGCGCGCGCTCGCGGGCGCCCCTGTCGCCTTTACGGACGTGCCCGC
This sequence comes from Pseudomonadota bacterium, assembly GCA_023419875.1. Classification (GTDB taxonomy): domain Bacteria; phylum Myxococcota; class Myxococcia; order Myxococcales; family Anaeromyxobacteraceae; genus Anaeromyxobacter. The sequence goes on from JAEZXM010000242.1 coordinate 19,997, forward strand.
CCCGGACTTACAGCAACCGGCTCTCGGGCAGCCCGGAAAGCGCGGAGATCCGCGGCGGGCGCAGTGGGCACGACCATTGCTGACGGGGTGGAGTCGCGTACACGCGCCCACGCCGACCTCTCACCCTGGAGGAACGATGAACCGAGTTCCCACCGCGAGCAGCACCCTGGACCAGTACCTCCGCGAGATCAACCAGGTGCCTCTGCTCACGGTCGAAGAGGAGCGCCGGCTCGCCCGTCAGTTTCGCCAGGAGGGCGACAAGCGGGCGGGCCACCGGCTGGTCGAGGCCAACCTGAGGTTCGTGGTGAAGGTCGCGTTCGAGTACCGCTCGTACGGGCTGCGGATGGCGGACCTCATCCAGGAGGGGAACATCGGCCTCATGAAGGCCGTGCAGAAGTTCGACCCGGACAAGGAGATCCGCCTCATCTCCTACGCGGTCTGGTGGATCCGAGCGTACATCCAGAACCACATCCTCAAGTCCTGGTCGCTCGTGAAGATCGGCACCACCCAGGCGCAGCGGAAGCTGTTCTTCTCGCTCGCCCGCACGCGGCACGAGATCGAGCGCCTCACCCCCGGCGCCAGCCTCGACGAGGGCGTCGACCCCGCGGCGGTGGCCAAGAAGCTGCGGGTCCGCCCGAGCGACGTCATCGAGATGACCCAGCGGATGGAGGGGCGCGACCTCTCGCTGGATGCGCCGGTGGCCGACGGCACGAGCACGCACCTCGAGTTCACCGCCTCCGGCGGCGAGGGGCAGGACGCCGAGCTGGCGCAGGCCCAGGAAGAGGCGCTCGTCAACCGGCGCGTCGCCGAGGCGCTCGCGCGGCTCGACCCCCGCGAGCGGCACATCGTCGAGGCGCGGATCATGGGCGACGGGAAGGAGACGCTGCGAGACCTCGGCCACCACTTCGGGTTCTCGAGGGAGCGCGCGCGCCAGCTCGAGATCCGAGCGCTCGACAAGCTGCGCCGCGAGCTCGAGCCGCTCGCGGCCGAGGTGGGGTGGCCGGTGGGAGGGGAGGGCGCGGCGGCGGAGTGACGATCACTTCCGGTGCACCGCGAAACCTCCCGGTCCCTGCGCGACCGGGAACAGCTCCATCACCGTCACGTCCACGTGGGGTGGCCGCGTGACGCAGTAGAGCACCGCGTCGGCGATGTCGTCCGCCGAGAGCGGCACCATCCCCTCGTACACCTTCGTCGCCCTGCCCGAGTCACCGGAGAACCGGACCAGCGAGAACTCGGTCTCCACCATGCCGGGCTCGATGCACGTGACCCGCAGCGGGGTGCCGACGAGGTCCGCCTTGAGGTTCATCGAGAACTGCCGCACGAACGCCTTGGTGGCGCCGTAGACGTTGCCGCCGGGGTAGGGGAACGTGCCGGCGACCGAGCCGAGGTTCACGACGTGGCCCCGGCCGCGCTCCACCATGCCCGGGAGCACGTGGCGCGTGAGCGCGACGAGCCCGGCACAGTTGGCGGAGATCATCGTCTCCCACTCCGCGAGCGAGGCGCGAAACGCCGGCTCGAGCCCCAGCGCCAGCCCCGCCGAGTTCACGAG
>JAEZXM010000285.1 GCA_023419875.1 Pseudomonadota bacterium
GCTGGGAGGCGCCAGCGAGCGGGTGCTCTCGGGGGCGAGCGAGCTCCGCCTCGGGGCGAGCGAGCGCCGGCTGGACGGCGGTGGCGAGGGACGGCCCGGCGGCGGGCCGCCGGCCGCGGACGACGACTGGGACTGGCCGCCGGCGGGCACCTCCGCGCCGGGGAGGGAGTGACCGATGGCAAAGGGGTATCTCGCGCTCGTCCTGCACGCGCACTTGCCGTTCGTCCGCCACCCGGAGGATCCGACGGTGATGGAGGAGCGGTGGCTCTACGAGGCCATCACCGGCACCTACCTCCCGCTCGTGCAGGTGTTCGAGGGGCTCCACGCCGACGGGATCCCGTTCCGGATCACCGTGTCGCTCTCGGCGCCGCTCATCGCGATGCTGACGGACGACCTGCTCAAGGAGCGGTACGCGAAGCACCTCGACGAGCTCATCGAGCTCGCCGGCCGCGAGCTCGAGCGCACCCGGCCGGAGCCGCACTACCACCGGCTCGCGCAGATGTACCTCGACCGGTTCCAGTCGCTCCGCCACACCTGGCGCAGCCACCAGGGGAACCTGGTCTCCGCCTTCCGCCGGCTCCAGGACGCGGGCTGCGTCGAGGTCATCACCTCGACCGCCACGCACGCGTTCTTCCCGCTCATGGATCGCAACTGGGCGGCGATGCGCGCCCAGGTCCACACCGCCGCCGACCTCGCCGAGGAGCACCTCGGCCGCCGGCCCCGCGGCATGTGGCTCGCCGAGTGCGCCTACGTGCCGGGCTGCGACGAGCTCCTGCGCGAGGCGGGCATCCGCTACTTCCTCGTGGACACGCACGCCGTGCTGCACGCCGATCGTCCGCCGGTCTACGGCGTGTACGCGCCGGTCTACTGCTCGACGGGCGTTGCCGCGTTCGCGCGCGACCCGGAGAGCTCGCAGCAGGTCTGGAGCGCGAAGGAAGGCTACCCGGGGGATCCGGTCTACCGCGACTTCTACCGCGACATCGGCTTCGACCTGCCGATGGACTACATCGGTCCGTACGTGCACCCGGAGGGGATCCGGATGTACACGGGCATCAAGTACCACGCGATCACCCACGAGAAGCTGCACGACAAGTGGCCCTACGACCCGGACGCGGCGCGCGGCCGGGCGGGCCTGCACGCGAGCCACTTCCGCGGGAACCGCGAGAAGCAGATCGCGCACCTCGCCGGCAACATGGACCGCCCGCCGATCGTCGTCGCGCCGTACGACGCCGAGCTCTACGGGCACTGGTGGTTCGAGGGGCCGCTCTTCCTCAACGACGTGTTCCGCCAGCTCCACTTCGACCAGGACGCGGTCGAGCCGATCACCCCCGGTGACTACCTCGATCGCCATCCGACCAACCAGGTCGCGACCCCGGGCCTCTCGTCCTGGGGGGCGAAGGGGTACGCCGCGTTCTGGTGCAACGAGAGCAACGCCTGGACCTACCGGCACACGCACGTCGCGGCGGAGCGGATGATCGAGCTCGCCCGGCGGTGGCCGGCGGCGGAGGGCGTGCAGCGGCGGGCGCTCAACCAGGCGGCGCGGGAGCTGATGCTGGCCCAGTCGTCCGACTGGACCTTCATCATGACCACCGGCAGCACGGTGCCGTACGCGACCCGGCGGTTCAACGAGCACACGGTCCGGTTCACCCGGCTCTACCAGGAGCTCAAGGACGGCCGCGTCGACGAGGCGCACCTCGCGGATCTCGAGGCGAAGGACAACATCTTCCCTCGCGTGGACTATCGCGTGTACGCGACGTAGACGAGTGAGCATGGTTCGCGCCGCCCCGTGAAGATCCTGCTCGTCTCATCCGAGGTCGCGCCGTTCGCGAAGAGCGGCGGCCTCGCGGACGTGGCGGGGGCGCTGCCCAAGGCGCTCCGGCGGCGCGGGCACGACGTGCGGGTGGTGCTGCCGCTCTACGCCGGCCTCGACTGGAACGCGCTGGAGCGGCTCGAGGGCGCCGTCCAGGTCCCCATGTGGTGGGGCAAGGCACGCGCCGGCGTGCGGCTCGGGCGGCTGCCGGGCAGCGACGTGCCGGTCTACTTCCTCGAGTACCACCGCTACTTCGACCGGCCGTATCTCTACGGCCCGCCGGAGGACGGCTACTCCGACAACATCGAGCGCTTCACCTTCCTCTCGCGCGGCGCGCTCGAGCTCGCGAAGGTCCTGAACTTCGTCCCCGACGTCGTCCACGCCAACGACTGGCAGACCGCGCTCGTGCCGGTCTACGTGAACACGGTCGAGTGGGCGAAGCCGCTGCATGGGGCGGGCACGGTCTTCACCATCCACAACCTCGCCTACCAGGGCGTGACCGACGGTGGCGCGATGTTCGTCACCGGGCTCGGCCGCGAGCACTACAACTCGGGCGAGTTCGAGCACTTCGGCGCGCTCAACCTCATGAAGGCGGCGATCCGGCACGCGAACGTGATCTCCACCGTGAGCCCGACCTACGCGCGCGAGATCCAGACGCCGGCCTCCGGCTTCGGCCTCGACGGCGAGCTGCGGGCGCGGGCGGGCGATCTCTTCGGCATCCTCAACGGGATCGACCGCGACGAGTGGGACCCGGGCGCGGACCGCCACGTCCCGCAGCCGTTCGGGCCCGACGATCTCGAAGGGAAGGAGGCGAACAAGCTGGCCCTGCAGCACGAGGCCGGCCTGCCGGTGGACGCGGGCATCCCGCTGTTCTGCGCGATCGGACGGCTCACCGACCAGAAGGGCTTCGACGTGCTCGCGCACGCGATGGATCGGCTCCTCGGCTGGCGCTTGCAGATCATCCTGCTCGCCTCGGGCGACCGCGAGGCCGAGCACCACTTCGCGCACCTCGCCGCGCGCCACCCGCACACGTTCAAGGCCTTCCTGCACTTCGACAACGCCCTCGCGCACCGGCTCTACGCCGGCTCGGACTTCGTCCTCGTCCCGTCACGCTTCGAGCCGTGCGGGCTCACCCAGCTCTACGGCCTCCGCTACGGCGCCCTCCCCATCGTGCGCGCCACCGGCGGCCTCGTGGACACGGTGCAGAGCTACCGCGAGGACACGGGGGAGGGGACCGGCTTCTCCTTCCGTGATCTCACCCCGGGCGCGCTCGCCGACACCGTCGGCTGGGCGCTCTCCACGTGGTACGACCGTCCCGGCCACATCGAGGCGATGCGCCGCCGCGCGATGGCGCAGGACTTCGGGTGGGGCCATGCGGCCGCGGAGTACGAGGAGCTGTACCGCCAGGCGTACCGGCGGCGGCGCGGGCACGCGATCTGAGCGTTGGCCGCGCGTGAGCGCGTGACACGAGTCCGTTTGCCGTGGTGTAGTCCTCCGCAATGTGGGGGAGGAGCTGCACCGTCCGGGACTGGCACGACCAGTACGTCGTCACGCTCGAGCTCGCCGAGCCGCCCGGGTACGAGCCGTTCGAGCTCCGTGAAGCCGGCTCGGCCCGCGCGTTCCTGATCCGGGTGTGCGGCGAGGACGGGAGCGCGCTCGCGAGCCTCCGGCGCCTCGCCTCGGCCCGGTGGGGAGGGCACGCCCTCGTCCGCTGGAGCCGGACGGATCTCCTCGAGCAACTCGCGCGAGAGCTCGCCGGCGGATCGCTCAAGGCCTTCCGGAAGGCGCGGCCGCTCCTCGGCGGACGGGGCGGGAGGGACGAGAAGGGGGATCCGGCGCCGCCCACGGCGTTCCCGGTCGAGATCACGCACCGGCTGCTGGTGAAGGTGGTCGACGACGAGAGCGGGGAGCCGGTCGGAGGGTGCCGGTTCGAGGCGAGGCTGGCCGACGGGGCGAGAAGGCCGGTCACCACGCGCCCCGACGGGATCGGGGAAGCGAGCGGCGTCCCGGAGGGATCGTTCGAGCTCACGAGCCCGTTCGGCGGGATCACGCTCGCGACGACGCTCGCCATCGCCGAGGGCGGCGGCGGCAGGAAGGGCGGCGGGAAGGACGAGCCGCCGAAGCCGCGCCAGGCCGAGTCGAGCTACACGATCGCGAAGGTGAAGGAGCACCGGGTGAAGAAGGGCGACACCCTGAGCACCATCGCCGGAGACGCGGGCCTCTCGCCGGTGCAGCTCGCCTACTTCAACTTCGGCGTGTACGAGCCGGAGGCGATCGAGGCCGCGCTGCGCGACGAGGTGGGGTGCCTCCACCGGAACAAGGACGGAAAGTACGTCTTCGACGACTCGGACGAGCCGGGGATCGTCTACGTCCCGAGCCCGTGGTCGAAGCAGGGACTGCCGGTGGACGTCGAGAACGAGGTCAGGGTGCGGCGGGTGGAGAGGGTGCTGCCGGACCTGAAGTTCTGGCTCCAGATCGACGTCCACGCGGAGAAGGCGAAGGACGACAAGGTGATCCTCGAGACGGTGGACGGGAGCTGGAAGCACGAGCTCGAGGTGAAGTCGCTCTCCGAGCCGGAGCCAGGGTACGTGGAGGCCGTGTTCCCGTCGGCGCCCGCCGGGAAGAGGTTCAATCTCGTCCAGGACGACAACGAGGGTGGCGAGCAGCACTTCGTCTTCGAGGGCCTCTCGTACGGGGACATCCGCGAGGCGCTCGCCGGGCAGATCGAGGACGAGGAGCGGTTCCGGGACGAGGAGGGGGCGGCGGGATGAGCGCCGGGGAGACGGCATGAAGGACGCGAAGAAGAGGTTCTCGAGAGCGCTCGTGGCCGCGGCGGTGGCGGCGATGGCGCTGGGCCGGCATCAGGCCGCGGTCGCGGAGGAGGCGGCGGATCCGGCGCAGTGGAACGACCTGCCCGAGGAGCCGTACGTCGAGAACGCGCCGGCGAATCCGCGGATCCAGTTCGTCATGCAGGCGCCCGGGCGTGAGCGGCGAGAGATCTGGAGCATCTCCCTCGACGGGAAGGACGTCCGGCGCTTCATGGGAGCGGATCTGCTCTACAGCGGTGATGCGCAGAGAATCGACGACCCGGTGCGGTCACCAGATGGGCGGTACATCGCCTGCCGCGGCTTCACGGGCGACGACGTCCAGATCAGATTGCTCGTGGACCGGAAGACCCGGACGGCGAAGACCCTCATGTCCGATGCGTGGGGTGAGGCGGAGTTCACCTGGTCGCCGGACAGCCGGACGCTCTACTTCTACGGCGGCGGCGAGATGTGGCGGTACGAGGTGCGGAGCGGGGCGCTGAAGAAGATGCCGTTCATCCGCGCGAGCAAGCTGCGGATCGTCGATGGTGGAAGACGATTCCTCGCCGCGCTGAAGGCTGGTGTCGAGTATCGCGACCTTTCCGGGAAGCTGGTCAGCAGCTGGAAGCTTTCGAAGCCTGCCGCGGCCGTCGCGGCGATCTCGTTGGACGGCCGGCGGATCCTGTACGACGCTCCTCCACGAGTCTTCGTCGTGAACCCAGCTGTTCCCGGCAAGAAGCTCGCCGAGTTCGAGGAAGGTTTTTCGTCCGTGACCTTCGGGCCGGATGAGTCGTCGCTATTCTTCGTCAGGCGCGGAAACCTCACGCGGCTCGACATCGGAATGCGAAGCCTCACGGCCCTCAGAAGCTTTCCCGAGATTGCCCACGATTTGACGCTCGTCGTGCGTTGATTCGCGAGCTGACGAAGTTCCCGCTTCCGGAGTGCCAAATGGGTGCGAGCGGTCCAGGGCTGAAGGTGGACCTCGGCTATCTCTTCTCGGGGTACATCGAGAAGGTGGACGGCGCCGGGATGCCCGTGGCCCGGGCGAAGTCGCTCCGGCCCGTTCAGCGCGTGACTGTGCTCACGCGGGACACTGGGCGCGCCAGAGAGGACGGCGATCTCCAGACATGGAGAACCGATGCGACGGGGCTGCTCCAGCCCTTCCGCAAGGGCGCTGCGCGTGTATATGCGCAGAAGCAACGGTTCATCATGCCGCCGCCAGAGGTGCTCCTGCAGGCGTGGGGCGCCGCGCAGGAGGATGGACCCGAGGTGCTTGCGAAGCTCCTCAAGGGACAGGCAGGTCTCCAGGGTGTCGAGCTCATTCGCCAGCGGGTCAGGAAATCACAGCTCAGCCCTCCCGATCGCAAGTCCGAGAGCCAGGACGAGAAGGATTACGCCGCGTTCTATGACGGGATCTCGGACGGCCTCGTCATGTCCGCTTTCGTTCTTCCGAAGGTCCGGGCTGTGCTGATCAGGGCGACGAACCAGCGGGTATCCGACGCTCGTGTGGAACTGTACCGGCCGGACGGCACGGCCTTCAGAGAAGTGGTTTCGCCCGAGACGCAGGGTGCTGTCTTCCTTGCAAAGAGCGACACTGAGCTCCCGGAAGGCATCTACCGAATCGTCGTCTATCCGACCAGGTTCACTTGCCTCTGGCACAAAGCCACCGTGGAGAAAGGCTCCTACGAGCTCAAGGAGCCCCTCCGCTTCCCCATCCGCAACTTCGCCGGCGACTTCGACGTGATCTCCTGCGATCCGATCTCCGTCGAGGAAGCGATCATGCTGCAGTACGCGTCGCTCTACCCCTGGCACGCGGCCGAGGCGAAGCGGAAGGCGCTCTACCCGGACATGAAGCCGCTGGTCGCGGGCCCGAAGAACGCCACGGACGCGCTCGAGGTCTGGCTGGAGCGCGCGCACTGGGCGCACGGCAAGACGGCGATGATGATGAAGACCGCCCAGGGCGATCTCCCGGGCCCGCGGAAGCTCGCCTCCGCGGTCTACGAGCGACTCGGGATGGAGGAGGTCCCGGAGCTGAAGTTCGCGAAGGAAGCCGTGGACCTCGCCTTCGGCGTCAAGGACAACCTCGCGGAGTGGAAGAAGGTCATCCACCAGCTCGCCCCGAAGTTCGAGAAGTTCAGCAAGCTCAAGATGCTCGAGATCAGCCGAAAGATGCGGAACTCGGACGGCCTGGCGCGGGCGACGCGCAACGCCGTCCGGGCGGGGTTGCGCGTCATGGACGACACCAAGACCGCGCTCGCCGAGACCGCCTTCTCCGAGACCAAGGTCATGGCGGAGCGCGCGCTCGCGGAGACCTTCGAGAAGAGCGCCTGGAGCAAGGCGCCGAAGCTCGTCGCCGCCGCCGATCTCGTGCTGCAGATCTTCGACTTCGTGATGCTCTACATGGAGACCGAGGGCTCGGAGCACGCCTTCTACGAGGCGCGGGATCGTTTCCACGACCTCGCCAAGCAGGTCGGGACCGACCTCGACGACAAGCCGTGCCGGGAGGCGATCGCGAACCTGGAGCTCGTCCGCTCGCAGGTCGAGCTCCTCGGCAACAGCAGCTCGGAGCAGACCCGCAAGGCGGCGCTCGCGATGCTCATGATGGTCGTCGGCCTCCGCGGGCCGGTCGCCAAGGCGGCCGTCGAGGCGGTCGCCTTCGTGGCCGACAAGATCGTCATGCCCGCCGTCGAATGGATCGATCGCACGTACATCGAGGAGGACGTCGGGTCGATGCGGGCGGTGCGGGAGCAGGCCTGGTCGCTCTACACCTCGTCCAGGCTCAACTGGAGCCTCCTCGAAGACCGGCTCGAGCATCCCCGCGAGGTCCAGTTCCGGCTCCGGGCCGAGCTCCTCGGCGGGCTCCTCGCGCTCCTCACGCGCGCCTCGCTGGGATCGGCGGACGAGCAGGAGTACCTGCAGAAGGTGAAGGAGTACAAGATCGGCGAGTACATCGAGCAGTGCCTGCTCGGAGACGGCTGGCCGCTGCCCGCGACGATGCGCTACGTGCCCATCGTGCGCTACTGGCTCCTCGGCAAGGGCCGGAACGAGGCTCCGCCCGAGCACCGCCCCGCCGGCTTTCCGCCGAACGTGGATCCGCGTTCCCCCGAGGGCGCGCAGCTCATCGCGCGCATGCGCCCGGAGAAGCTGTACCGGGCGGCGCAGGCCTGGCAGGAGAGCTACCCGATCCACACGATGGAGGCCTCGTCGGTGGAGGCGCTCGCGCGTGCGCTGCGGAACGTCTGGCCGGGACTCGGCGAGGCGAGCATCGTCCACAGCTGCATCTACACGCGGCCCCGCGGCAGCAAGTCGGACGCGGACTGGCAGCCGCTCGACAAGGGCGGCGCGAAGCCCGGGGCCGAGCCGCGCCTCTCGCCGCTCGATCCGCTCCGCATCCTGATCGTCCTCGACGAGAAGGTGAAGGAGGGGATCTACGCCCTGAGCGTGCAGCTCAACCGCCTCGACGAGAACATCAAGGGGCCGGTCTACAAGGCGACCTTGTCGATCCTCGGGCCGGAGCTGCTCGAGAAGGAGAGCGGGTTCAAGGGCCGCATCGGCTGCGTGCTCGTCCCCTTCTACGAGTTCGAGGGCGAGCTCCACCACGGCGCGAAGCCGCTCGTGACCAGGCGACACGTGGAGAACCGCGATCCCATCGCGGTCCCTCCCCTCGGCCGCAGGCGCGAGGCGATCCCCGGCGGAGCGCGCGCGGTGTTCGCCCGGGAAGAGAACCGGAAGATGCTGCAGGACATGGTCTACCAGTTCCGGGTGACGCTCCTGGGAAAGACCAAGGTCGGCCTCCCCGTGAACCTGGGGCGCGCCGGCGGAAAAAGCGCGGTGGATCGTTTCCGCGTCTCCTTCGGCGACAGCTCGGTCGAGACCCGGATGGCGAGGGACGCCGCGTTCCTCAAGTACCTCGGCGAGGACGGCGTCCTCCCGGAGCTCTTCAAGAAACGGTCGAAGGACGACCTGCCGCTGGCCTGCGAGCTCGGCGGGCTCTACGTCCGCGTGGGGAAGCGCCGCTACGAGATGGCCCGCTACGGGCATTCCGTCCGGTTCGCCGAGTTCGACTGGAACGCCGACGTCGAGCTCGTCGTGTCGATCTGGTGCCGGGAGATCGCGCGGGACGTCTGGGAGGCGCAGGGCCTCGACTGGCGGTCCGTCCCGACCGACGTCCAGCTCGTCTCCAAGGGCCGGTTCACCGAGGTGCCCGGACCCGCGTACGAGACGGCGATGGAGTACGTCGGGACGCTCGATCCCGGGATGTCCCCGAAGCTCGGGCCGTCCACCGCGACGCTCGCCGCCGATCCCGAGGCCGAGGAGCGCTGGTCCGACGGCGTGCGCGAGTGGGTCCGGCAGCTGCGGGAGCCCGGCCGCGTGTACGAGTACGGGACCGCCCTGCAGGTCGGCGGAGACACGGGCCCGGGCAAGGGCCACCTCTTCGCCGCGCACGTCCGGCTCCGCTACGTCGCGCCGAACGGCACGTCCGGGAGCCTCCGCCCGTTCGGGCACGTGCACGGCACGGCGGAGTTCCAGGAGGTGAGCGTCGCGGTCCGGACCAAGCACGCGAGCGGGATGGACGGTACGGTCTTCGCGGAGGCGCAGTTCCAGGCGCCGAAGGACTACACGAGGAACGTCCCGTGGGCGCCGGCGGCTGCTCAGAAGCGCGACGAGAAGGCGTTCGAGAACATCCGCAAGTGGATCGAGGACAGGCCCTCGGCGGTGGACGGCACGGAGGCGGGGCTGCTCGGGAAGGTGCTCTGAACGGCGGATCGGCCGCGCTCCTCCTCACGCCGCCGCCGCCCCGAGCCGCTCGATGACCGTCATCGCCACCTCGAAGTGGCAGACGGCGGCGCCGACCACGAGCAGGTGGAAGATCTCGTGGTAGCCGAACACGGCCGGGTACGGGTCCGGGCGGCGGAGCGCGTAGATGACGGCGCCGACGGTGTAGAGCACGCCGCCCCCGAGGATGAGCGCGAAGTCGGCCGGCGGCATCACGGCGCGGAAGACCGGGATCACCGGGACCATGAACCAGCCGAGGAAGACGTAGACGCCGGCCATGAGCCGCTTCGGGGCGCCCGGCCAGGCGAGCGCGAGGATCACTCCCGAGAGCGCGCCCGCCCAGACCGCGAACAGCAGGGCGTGCCCCTTCCCGGGCCCGAGGAGCAGGCAGAAGGGCGTGTACGTCCCGGCGATGAGCACGAAGATCGCCGCCTGGTCGATCCGGCCCAGGATGCTCCGCCGCCGCGGCGACCACTGCGGACGGTGGTAGATCGCGCTGCACGCGAAGAGGAGGACCAGGCTGCCGCCGTAGACGGCGGCGGCGATGGTCGCGGCGGGGCCGCGGGCGAGGTGGAGGAGGCCGATCGCGCCCGGGAACGCGATGATGGCGGCGACCTGGTGGGAGACGCCCCGGTACCGGGGCTTCACCCGAGCGGCGGCGGGAGAGGCGGGAGACCTGGTGGCGGCGGGGGAACTGGCGTCGAGGACGACGGACTTCATCCTCCATCGAGTGGCGACGACTCGCCGCGGAGTCATCGCCTCATGCGTGGGCTTGCCGCGCGCCGGTGACGCACGGTCGTGCTACACGCGGCCGCAGCGAGCCGGCGCTGCGTCCTTGACGCCTCGGACCCCCCCCTGGTACCACCGCCCGACCACCCCACTCGCAGGGGGACCGCGCCCCCTGAGCGAGGTTCGCGATGTACCGGATCGTCCGCCGCGAAGCCTTCTCCGACACCACCTTCCTCTGGGAGGTCGAGGCGCCCGACGTGGCGGCCTCGGCCCAGCCGGGCCACTTCGTCATGGTCCGGCTCCACGAGGGCTCGGAGCGCATCCCGCTCACCGTCGCCGACTTCGACCGGCAGCGCGGCACCATCACCATGGTGGTGCAGGCGCTCGGCAAGACCTCGCGCGAGATGATGACCGCCTACCGGGAGGGCGACTCGTTCCTGGACTTCGTCGGCCCGCTCGGCCAGCCGCAGCACGTGGCCAGGGTCGGCCACGTGGTGCTCGTCGGCGGCGGGCTCGGCGTCGCCCCGGTCTACCCGCAGCTCCGCGCCTTCAAGGAGGCGGGGAACCGGGTCACCGGAATCATCGGCTTCCGCTCGAAGAACCTGGTCTTCTGGGAGGACCGCTTCCGTCGCTGGTGCGACGACCTCGTCGTCTGCACCGACGACGGTTCGTACGGGAAGCCGGGCTTCGTCACCGGCGCGCTGAAGGAGCTCTGCGAGCAGGCTGAGAAACCGGACCTGGCCGTGGCCATCGGCCCCCTGCCGATGATGAAGGCGTGCACCGACACGACCCGGCCTTTCGGCGTCCGGACCATGGTCTCCCTCAACGCGATCATGGTGGACGGCACCGGCATGTGCGGCTCCTGCCGGGTGACCGTGAACAAGGAGGTCCGGTTCGCCTGCGTGGACGGGCCCGACTTCGACGGGCACCAGGTGGACTTCCCCGAGCTCCTCGCCCGGCAGAAGCGGTTCAAGGCGCAGGAGGCGCGGGCCGCCGAGGACTGGAACCACGTCTGCAACCTCGAGAAGCAGCTCTTCGAGGAGGAGAAGCACAACTACAAGAAGATCAAGGACCTCGCCCCGCACCAGACGAGGATGCCGGAGCGGGACGCGGCGGTGCGCTCGCGCACCTTCGACGAGGTGAACCTCGGCTACTCCCTCGCCGAGGCGATCGGCGAGGCCGAGCGCTGCATCCAGTGCGCGAAGCCCACCTGCATCGCCGGCTGCCCGGTCCAGATCGACATCCCGCGGTTCGTCCGGCACCTCCTGGTCCGCGACATCGACGGCGCGCTCGCGGTGATCAACGAGGCGTCGATCTTCCCGTCGATCTGCGGGCGCGTCTGCCCGCAGGAGACGCAGTGCGAGGCGCAGTGCGTGATCGCGAAGAAGGTCGAGGCGGTCGGTATCGGCCGGCTGGAGCGGTTCGTGGGCGACCACGCCCGGCCGCGCCCGGTCCAGCTCCCGCGGCTCGAGAAGAAGCTCGGCAGGGTGGCGGTGTGCGGCTCGGGGCCGGCGGGGCTGGCGGCCGCGGCCGACCTCGTGCGCTACGGCTGCGACGTGACGGTGTTCGAGGCGCTCCACGTCGTCGGCGGCGTGCTCCGCTACGGCATCCCCTCGTTCCGGCTCCCGCGCGACATCATCGACCGGGAGGTCCAGCGGCTCGTCGACATGGGCGTCCGGTTCGAGACCAACAAGGTCATCGGCAAGACCTTCACTGTTCCCCAGCTCATGGAGCGCGGCTACGACGCGGTCTTCCTCGGCGTCGGCGCGGGCGCGCCGGCGTTCCTGGGGATCCCGGGCGAGTTCGCCGGCCAGGTCTACTCGGCCAACGAGTTCCTCACCCGCGTGAACCTGATGGGCGGCGACCGCTTCCCGTTCCTCGACACGCCCATCTCGCTCGGCCAGAGCGTGGTGGTGATCGGCGCCGGCAACACCGCCATGGACTGCCTCAGGGTCGCGAAGCGGCTCGGGGCGCCGCACGTCCGCTGCGTGTACCGGCGCACCGAGGCCGAGGCCCCCGCCCGCGTGGAGGAGCTCAGGCACGCGAAGGAGGAGGGGATCGAGTTCTTCTTCCTGCACGGGCCGGTGGAGATCTTCACCGACGCCGACGGCAACGTCCGGGGCATGAAGGTCGAGGAGATGGAGCTCGGCGAGCCCGACGCGAAGGGGCGGCGGAAGCCCGTCCCCACCGGCCGCTTCAAGGAGCTCGACTGCGACACCGTCATTTACGCGCTCGGCACGAAGGCCAATCCGATCGTCACCCAGTCCACGCCCGGCCTCGAGCTCAACAAGTGGGGCAACATCGCCGCCGACGACGGGGCCGAGAAGTCCACCCAGGCGACGAACCTCCCCGGCGTCTTCGCGGGCGGCGACATCGTCACCGGCGGCGCGACGGTGATCCTGGCCATGGGCGCGGGGCGCCGGGCGGCGCGGTCGATCGGCGCCTACCTCGCAGGCGGGAAGAAGTGGCCGGTCACCGCCGAGGACGTGGCGGCGTTCCAGCCGCCGCCTGTGGGCCCGGCCGGCGGGCATGCGCACGCGGGCGCCGTCGCCGTCGGCACGCAGACGCCGGGGCATGCGTGCCCGAAGTGCCGGCGTCCGCTCGAGGCCGGTGAGGACTACGTCTGCTGCGCCGGAGAGCAGCTCCGCTGGCGCTGCCAGGGCTGCGCGAAGGTGAGCGAGGGGTTCGCGTTCCCGTACGGCCTCTGCCCGGCCTGCGGCGGGAAGCTCGAGCTGGCCGAGGCGACGCCGGTGCAGGGGTACGCGGCCACGGAGGCCATCCGCCGCGCGTTCGAGATCGAGCTCGGGGGGATGGCGTTCTACCGCCAGGCCGCGCGGGACGCGCAGGACCCGGTGATGCGCGAGCTGTTCGCGCGGTTCGAGGGCATGGAGAAGGAGCACATGGCCACGCTCTCGCGCCGCTACCACGTGGAGATCCCCGCGCCCGCGGAGGTCTTCCCGGTCGAGCGGGCGGCGATCTACACCGGCACCGAGAGCAAGCCCGACGACCCCGAGAACCTGTTCCGCCTGGCGATCGCGTTCGAGAAGCGCGCCGTCGCCTACTTCCGGGATCGGATCGCCTCGACGCCGCCGGCCTCGCCCGAGCGGAAGCTCTACATGGAGCTCGCCGCGGAGGAGGAGGAGCACGTCGCCTTGCTCACGACGGAGCGGGAGCGGTGGAAGACGGGGCGGCGGGGGATCCTGTAGCGGGTGGGCGCAATCCGCTCGCCCCTCGACAAGCTCAGCGCGAGCGGGGTCGTGAGAGCCCGCTCGTGGTGACCCTTCGACAGGCTCAGGGGAACCACGAGCGGTGACGGGCTCAGCTCGCCCGCTGATCCCCGTACCGGAACTCCATCGGCACCTTCACCTCCGGATGAAGGCTCCGCGCGACGGGGCACGTGCGCGCGATCTCCTCGAGGCGCGCGCGCTGCTCGGGGCGGACCTCGCGCGGCATGTCGAGGACCAGCACCAGCTCGGCGATCCGGCGCGGCGGCGGGCTCATCCGCTTCTCGACCGACGCGCGCGCGTTCCCCCAGGCGAGGCCCTCGCGGCCGGCCTGGAGCGCCATCGTCGTGAGCGCGCACGAGGCGAGCGCGGCGCCGACGAGGTCGGTGGGCGAGAAGCTCGCGCCGGTGCCGCCGTTGTCGCGCGGCGGGACGGTCTGGATGACGGTCCCCGAGGGGCCGTGGGTCAGGGTGCAGCCGAGCCCCTCGAGGGCCGCGGACATCGGAACGCCGGTGGGGACGCCGGTGGGTGCGGTGGACAAGGAACGCTCCTCCTCGCCCGGGAGTGTAGCAGCCCCGCGGTGCCCGAAGAGGGCGGGCTCCACCTGCGGGAGAGATTACGGATCGGGCATGACGAGGGCGGAGGCGCTCGAACGCGGCCGGGAGGCGCTCCGGTGCCGGGCCTGGAGCGCGGCCTTCCACCACCTCTCCGCGGCGGATCGCGAAGCGGCGCTCGAGGCGTCGGAGCTGGAGGCGCTCGCCGGGGTCGCTCACCTGCTCGGCCGGGAGGCGGACTGCGTGGAGCTTCTGACCCGCGCGCACCAGGGCTTCCTCTCCCGCGGCGAACGGACGGCAGCGGCGCGGTGCGCGAGCTGGCTCGCGTTCGGGGCGTTCACGGGCGGTGAGCCGGCCCAGGGGATGGGGTGGCTGGCGCGGGCCCGCCGGCTGCTCGAGGGGCATCCGAGCGGTGGCTGCGTGGAGCAGGGGCTGCTCCGCCTGCTCGATGCCCTGCTCGCCTTCGAGCGCGGCGATCCGGCGGCCGCCGAGGCCGCGTTCGCCGACGCGGTCGAGTACGGCACCCGGTTCGGCGACCCGTCGCTGGTGGCCTCCGCGCGGCACGGCCAGGGGCGCTGCCGCATCCGGCAGGGCGAGCCCGGCGCGGGCGCGGAGCTGCTCGACGAGGCCATGGCTGCGGTGCAGGCAGGCGAGGTCGCGCCGCGACTCGTGGGCGGCCTGTACTGCAGCGTGCTCGCCGCCTGCGGCGAGATCCTCGACGTGCGCCGCGCGCAGGAGTGGACCGACGCGTTCGAGCGCTGGTGCTCCGCCCAGCCGGACGTGGCGCCGTACCGCGGCCACTGCCGCATCCACCGCGCTGAGCTCCTCCTGCTCCACGGCGCCTGGGCCGAGGCTCTGGTGGCGGCCCAGGAAACGTGCTCCCTGCTCGCCCGGCCGCGGCCCGGTCCGCTGCTCGGCGCCGCCCTCCAGCTTCTCGCCGATCTCCATCGGCTCCTCGGCGCGTACCAGAAGGCGGAGCACGCATACCGCAAGGCGGGCGAGTGGGATCCCGTGCCGCGACCGGGGCTGGCGCTCCTGCGCCTCGCACGGCGCGAGATCGACGCCGCCCGGTCGCTCATCCACGAGGCGCTCGCCGCGGCCGAGGGTGGAACGCGGCCGGCGACGCTCGACGCCTACGTGGACATCGCGCTCGCGGCGCGGGACCTCTCGGGCGCGCGCGCCGCGGCAGGCGAGCTCGCCGAGCTGGCGCGACGTCTGGGGTCACCGCTTGTGAAGGCGATGTCCTCGCGGGCGCTCGGGGCGGTACGGCTCGCGGAAGGCGACGCTGCGGGCGCG
>JAEZXM010000286.1 GCA_023419875.1 Pseudomonadota bacterium
TCCCCGCCCGCCGCCCCCCCACCCTGCGGGCCGGCACACCCGCCCAGACCTCGCCCGGCCCGACCCGCGCGCCCTTGGAGAGGACCGAGCCCGCGGCGATCATCGCGCCGTCACCGATGGTGCAGCCCGGCAGGATCACGGCCATGAGCCCCACGGGCACCCCGCGGCCGATCCGGACGGGCGCGGTCACGAGGTGGCCGCGCTCGGCGGAGTGGCAGACCAGGGTGACGTCCCCGCCGATCACCGTGTCGTCGCCGATCTCGAGCAGGTTCTGGTCCGCGACGACCGCAGTGTTGATCTGCACCCGGCGGCCGATGCGCGCGCCCATGAGGCGATGGTACAGGGGCAGGATCGGCGTGAGCCGGATCCAGTTCACGAACGCGAACCGAAGCACGAGCGTGAGCGCGTTGAAGCTCGCCCATCGCCAGGTCCCGAGCGAGAGGTATCGGAACCGGCCCACGGGCGTGCCGACGGAGAGCGTGAGCCAGCGCGCCACCGGCAGCACCACGACGAGCGCGAGGCCGAACACCAGATACGCCGCGGCGAGAGCGATCCCGAGGCCCAGCGAGCGGATCATCCCCGCGGGCGGCAACACGCTTGCCGCCCGGGTCCAGAGCGCGATCGCGGGCCAGAGGGCCAGGCCGAGGACGGCGGCCACCTCCACGAAGAGGAACGCCGTGACGACCGCGTGCAGCGGGGTGAAGAGCCGATCCGGCCAGGAGGTTCGCGCCATTGCTCCAGCATCCGTGCCTCGAGGCCACGCATCAAGGCGGCGTCGGCGTCCCAGAGGGTTGCTGCACCGGCGTACCCGGGGGAACCGGCTCGCCGAAGTCGGGCGTCCCGTCCGCCGCCCACCGGAAGCGCTGGGCGCTGATCTGCCGGTACCAGCCCGAGCCCTTCGCTTTCGCCGAGTGGTAGACCATCCAATCCTCGCGGCCGTCGGGCGAGCGCGTGAAGGAGGCGTGGCCCGGGCCCCACACCTTCTCCGTCCGGGCGAAGGCGGGACCGGGGAGCTTCTTCCACGCCTTCGGGTCGAGCACGTCGCCGCCCTGGAAGGCCAGGACACCCAGGCAGTAGTCGTCGGTCCAGCTCCCGCTCGCGGAGTAGACGAGGAAGAGTTTGTCCCCGTGCCAGAGCGCCGTCGGCCCCTCGTTCACGTACGGTTGACCGAACCGCTCCCATGGCTGCTCCGGCCGGGAGATCAGCACCCGCAGGCCGGAGATGGTCACGGGATCTCGCATCGGAGCGACGTACAGGTTCTGGGCCACGTTCTCCGTGCCCTCCCACCCGGACCAGGCGAAGTAGCGCCGGCCGTCGGGCATCGTGAAGACCGTGCCGTCGATGGCCCAGCGATCGGGCTCGAGCGCCACCTTGCCCTCGAGCGTGAACGGCTGCTTCGGATCCCGGCTCGTCCCTTGGAGCACCCACATGCGGTGGTTCTCGTTCGCGCCGTCGTCCGCGGCGACGTAGATGAACCACCGGCCGTCGAGGAAGTGGCACTCCGGCGCCCAGACCTCCTTCGAGTACGGCTGCCCCGAGGGCGGCCGCCACACGAGCGCGCCGGGATCCGCGGCGAGGTCCTGCAGCCGGCGCGCGGTGCGCACCACGACGCCGCCGCGCTCGGCCAGGCAGAGCACGTACTTCCCGTCGTGGAACACGACCCAGGGGTCGGCACCGGTGTCCACGATCGGATTCCGGAAGACTTCACCCTCCGCGGACGCTACGCGCGTCGCCAGCACCAGCCCCGCGCCCAGCACGAGCGGGACGAGCCGCAGGTTCGTCATGCGCGAACCTCCCTCACGCGCCCGCGACCGCCACCCGGAGCACGACCTCACCGGCCGGCAGGGCCTCGTCGAATTCGTAGATCCAGACGCCCTGGTCCTCTTCCCAGTAATGCTTCGCCGCCCAGCTCTTCTTTCCGAAGGTCGCCTCCGCTCGTCCGGGGCGGCGTGCTCCGACCCCGACGCGCAGCCTCGACTGCGGCGCCGCCAGCCGGAGCGTCACCTGCCGGACGTTCGTGCCCACGTCTTCACCCTTGCTCATGTCGATGATCTCGCCGGTCATGAGGAGAGGATGGACACGCCGGGCGAGCGTGATCGCCGCCAGGGTGCGCGCGCACCACCGCCCGCGGCTCGCCGGGTAGGTGTACTCTTTCGGCCGCTCGCCCGGAGGGACCGCATGGCGGAGTGCACGCACCGGAAGCAGAACCTGATCGAGTGCAACTGCACGTACGAGCCCTGCAGCCGCAAGGGGCGGTGCTGCGAGTGCCTGCGCTACCACCGCGACGCGGGCGAGCTCCCCGCGTGCTTCTTTCCTCCGAAGGTCGAGCGGACCTACGACCGGTCCGTCGCGCGGTTCGTCGCGTGTCACCGGTGACGGCGCCCGTTCACCGCGCGATCGGCTTGTACCGGATCCGCCGCGGCTTCGCGCCCTCCTCGCCCAGCCGCCGCTTCTTGTCGGCCTCGTACTCCTGGTAGTTGCCGGTGAAGAAGGTCCAGCGCGAGTCGCCCTCGGCGGCGAGGATGTGCGTGGCGATGCGGTCGAGGAACCAGCGGTCGTGGGAGATGACGAGCACGCAGCCGGCGAACTCCTGGAGCGCGTCCTCGAGCGCTCGCAGGGTCTCGACGTCGAGGTCGTTCGACGGCTCGTCGAGGAGCAGCACGTTCGCGCCGGTCATGAGCGTCTTCGCGAGGTGGAGGCGGCCGCGCTCGCCGCCGGAGAGCGCGCCCACGAGCTTCTGCTGGTCGGCGCCCTTGAAGTTGAACCGGCTGATGTACGCGCGGCTGGGCATGTCGAACTTGCCCACCGTGATCGTGTCGTGGCCGCCCGAGATCTCGTCGAAGACCGTCTTCTCGCCCGCGAGGTTCTCGCGGCTCTGGTCCACGAAGGCGAGCTTCACCGACGGTCCGAGCTCGACCTTCCCCGCGTCCGCCTTCTCGACGCCGCTGATCATCTTGAAGAGCGTGGACTTGCCGGCGCCGTTCGGGCCGATGATCCCGACGATCGCGCCGGCCGGCACGATGAACGAGAGGTCGTCCATGAGGAGCTTCTCGCCGAAGCCCTTCGAGACGCCCTGGAACTCGATCACCTTCTGCCCGAGCCGCTCGGACACGGGGATGAAGATCTCCTGCGTCTCGTTCCGCTTCTGGTACTCCACCCGGGACATCTCCTCGAACCGGGCGAGGCGGGCCTTCGACTTCGCCTGCCGCGCCTTCGGGTTCTGACGAACCCACTCGAGCTCCTGCTTCATCGCCTTGATGCGCGCGCTCTCCTGCTTCGCCTCGACCTCGAGCCGCTGCTCCTTCTGCTCGAGCCAGGACGAGTAGTTCCCCTTCCACGGGATGCCGTGGCCGCGGTCGAGCTCGAGGATCCACTCGGCGACGTTGTCGAGGAAGTAGCGGTCGTGCGTCACCGCCACGACCGTGCCCGGGAAGCGGCCCAGGAACTGCTCCAGCCACTCCACCGACTCGGCGTCGAGGTGGTTCGTGGGCTCGTCGAGGAGCAGCATGTCCGGCTTCGAGAGGAGGAGCTTGCAGAGCGCGACCCGGCGCTTCTCGCCGCCGGAGAGGTGCGCAACCTTCGCCTCCCAGGGCGGGAGCCGGAGCGCGTCGGCGGCGATCTCGAGAGCGGTCCCGGTGTCGGCGCCCGCGCCGGCGATGATCGCCTCGAGCCGCGCCTGCTCCTCGGCGAGCTTCTCCATGTCGGCGTCGGGATCGCCGTACGCGGCGTAGACCTCCTCGAGCCGCTTCTGCGCGGCCGCGACGTCGCCCTGCGCCGACTCGACCTCCTCGCGCACGGTCTTCTCGGGATCGAGCCGGGGCTCCTGCGGCAGCCAGCCGATGCGGATGCCGGACTGGCGCTGGATCTCGCCGTCGTACTCCTCGTCCACGCCGGCCATGAGCCGGAGCACCGTGGACTTGCCCGCGCCGTTGAGGCCGAGGAGGCCGATCTTCGCGCCGGCGAAGAACGAGAGGGAGATGTCCTTGATGATCTGCCGCTTGGGCGGGACGATCTTGCTCACGCGGAGCATCGACATCACGTACTGGGGCATGGGTCCTTCTCGGGCTGAAGGTGAGCGGGGGAGGGAGATAACATGATTCGGTGCCGATGGCCCTGATGCGCGCGATGGTCCTGCCCCGCCCCGGCCTCCCGCTCGAGCTGCGGGAGGTCGCCGTGCCGGAGCCCGGCCCCGGCGAGGTGCGGCTGCGGATCGCCGCGTGCGGCGTCTGCCGCACCGCCCTGCACGTGGCCGATGGCGAGCTGCCCGACCTCGGTCGGCCGGTCGTGCCGGGCCACGAGATCGTCGGGCGCGTCGAGGCGCTCGGGCCAGGGGTCGAGCGGGTCCGCGTCGGCGACCGCGTGGGGGTGCCGTGGCTCGGGTGGACGTGCGGCGAGTGCCGGTTCTGCCGCTCGGGGCGGGAGAACCTGTGCGTGCGGGCGGAGTTCACCGGCTATCACCGCGACGGCGGGTACGCCGAGAGTACCGTCGCCGACGCGCGCTACGTGTTCCCCATCCCGGACGCCTACGCCGACGACGCCGCCGCCCCGCTCCTCTGCGCCGGCCTCATCGGCCACCGAGCATGGTCGAGAGCGATCAACCGCGGCGAAGCCGCCACCTCGTCCGGGGCCCCCTGGGGGGCGCCGGTGCGCGACGCCCCGCGCCTCGGCCTGTACGGCTTCGGCGCCGCGGCGCACCTCGTCGCGCAGCTCGCCCGCCACGCCGGCCAGCGGGTGTTCGCCTTCACGCGCCCCGGGGACGAGCAGGGCCAGGCCTTCGCCCGCCGGCTGGGCGCGGAGTGGGCCGGCCCATCCACCGAGCGTCCGCCCGAGCCGCTCGACGCCGCGATCATCTTCGCGCCCGTCGGCGCGCTCGTGCCCGCGGCGCTCCGGGCGGTCGAGCCCGGCGGGACGGTCGTCTGCGCGGGCATCCACATGAGCGACATCCCGAGCTTCCCGTACGAGCTCCTCTGGGGCGAGCGGACGGTCCGGTCGGTCGCGAACCTGACGCGGGCCGACGGCGAGGAGCTGCTCGCGCTCGCGCCCGCGGTGCCGCTCCGCGCGGAGGTCGTGCGCTACCCGCTCGCGCGGGCGAACGAGGCGCTGGCGGACCTGCGCGAGGGGCGGCTCAGCGGGGCGGCGGTGGTGGTGCCGTGAGCGTTCGCCCTTCGACTCCGTTTACCCCGAGCGTAGGGCCGCGAAGCGGCCCGGAGTCGAAGGGCGAGC
>JAEZXM010000358.1 GCA_023419875.1 Pseudomonadota bacterium
GCGCCTGGGCGGCCGTCCGGCGCCGGCCGCGCTCGCGGCCGCGGCGCGCCCCGAGGGCAGCTACGCGCGGCGCATCGTCATCAAGGACGGCGCGCGCGTCGAGCTGCTCGCGGTCGCCGACCTCGACTATGCCCGGGCGCAGGGCGATTACGTCGAGCTCGTCCACGGCGCGCGCACCTGGCTCAAGGAGGAGACGCTCCAGGACCTGGAGGCGTCGCTCGACCCGGCCCGCTTCGTCCGCGTGCACCGCTCGTACCTCCTCCACGCCGCGCGGCTCGTCCGCGTCGAGCCGACCAGCAAGGACGCGCGCGTGGCGGTGCTCACGACCGGCGCGCGGATCCCCGTCAGCGAGGCCGGCTGGGCGCGGCTCCAGGAGTGGCTCGCGCGCGAGGGGCGATGACCGGGTCATCGTGACCCTCTCGCGGAAGCCCCTCTCGCGCCGGCGCTTGCGGCCTCGTCGCGTTTGGAGGAAACAGGCCGCATGGACCCGGTCGCCCCGCCCTCCCCCGGCACGCTGTTCGCCCTCGGTGCGCTGGCGAGCCTGGGGGCGAGCCTCGGGACCGCGCTCGGCGCGCTGCCGGTCCTCGCCTTCCGCCGCGTCTCGGTGCGGGCGCAGGACGTGCTCCAGAGCGTCGCCGCGGGGATCATGCTCGCCGCGACCGCCTTCTCGCTGGTCATGCCGGGAATGGTCGCGGCCAGGGCCCAGACCGGAGCGCAGCTCGCGGCGGCGCTGGTGGTGACGGGCGGCATCCTGCTCGGCGCCGCGGCGGTGCACCTCGTGCACCGGCACGCGCCGCACCTCCACTTCCAGGGCGGCCCGGAGGGCCCACCCTCCCGCCGGCTCACGCAGGTCTGGCTCTTCGTGGTGGCGATCACGCTCCACAACTTCCCCGAGGGGATGGCGGTGGGCGTCGGCTTCGGCGGTGGGATCCCGAGCGGGACCACGCTCGGCGTCGCGATCTTCCTGCAGAACCTGCCCGAGGGGTTCCTGGTGGCGCTCGGCCTCTACGCGGCGGGGTACCGCCGCGCGCGGGCGGTGCTGGTGTCGTGCGCCACGGGGCTCGTCGAGACCGTGGGCGGCCTGTTCGGCGCTGCCGCCGTGGCCGCGGCGGCAGCCGCGCTCCCCTGGGCGATGGGCATCGCCGCCGGCGCGATGCTCTTCGTCATCAGCCACGAGATCGTCCCGGAGACGCACCGCAACGGCCACGAGGTCGAGGCGACCTTCGGCCTCGTGGCGGGGTTCGTGCTGATGCTGGTGATGGGCGCTGCGCTGGGGTGAGCTTCACGCGGGCGCGCGTGCGCTCCGATCGACGAGGTCCCCCAGCACCGCGAGCCCCTCCTCCAGCCGCTCGTCCGCGACGTTCCCGTAGCCGATCACGAGGGCGTCGCTCTCGGCGTGAAGCCGGGGCGCGGCGCGGAAGTCGTCCTCGGTCGAGACCCGCAGCGCGGCCGCGGCGCAGGCCTCCTCGAAGGGTTTCCCGAAGCGGCGCCCGGTGAACCGCACGTGGACGTGGAACCCGGTCTCGGCGCCGCTCGGGCGCGCGTCCGCGCCGAACCGCCGGGCGAGGAAGGCGAGGATCACCTCGAGCCGCGCCCGGTAGCGACGCTTCATCGCGAGGACGTGCTTCTCGAGCTTGCCCTCCTCGAGGAAGCGCGCCAGGGCGCGCTGGTGCGGGACGGAGCCTCGCTGGTTGGTGCGGCGCACGAGATCGGCGATGGGACCGACGAGCCGGGCCGGCGCGGCGAGGTAGCCCACCCGGACGAACGGGGCGAGGCACTTCGAGAACGTCCCCAGGTAGACGACCCGGTCGGCGTCGAGCGCGGCGAGCGGCGCGACCGGGCTCCCGCGGAACCGGAACTCGGAGTCGTAGTCGTCCTCCAGCACGAGCCCGTCGGCCGCCGCAGCGCGCTCGAGGAGCTCGACCCGGCGCCGCAGCGGGAGGAGCGCGCCGGTGGGGAACTGGTGCGAAGGCGTGAGGTAGAGGACCGAGCCCCGGGGCACGTCGCCGAGGCCGGTGGGGAGCGCGCCGCCCTCGTCCACCTGCACGGTCCGGCAGCGCCAGCCTGCGGAGGCGAAGGTGTCGCGCGCGTACGGGAGTCCCGGGTCCTCGCCGATGAAGGTCGAGGGCGGGAACAGGCGCGAGAGCAGCGAGAGCGAATGCGCAGTGCCGAAGGTCACGCACAGCGCCGCCGGGTCTGCGAAGAGCCCGCGGAACCGGTGGAGATAGGCGGCGATCGCCTCGCGCAGGCGGAGGTCGCCGAGGGCCGGGCCGTACGAGAGCTCGGCCGCGCGGGCCAGCGAGAGGGACTCCTCGACGGCGCGGCGCCACGCCGGCGCCGGGAAGTGGGCGAGGTCGGGGATACCGGGGGTGAAGTCGAAGCGGACCTGTGCGCGGCGCGGCCGGACGGCGGCCGTGCCCGGCGCGACGGCGTGCGACGTCCGCGCGGGGAAGGCGGCCGCCCAGGTCCCGTGGCCGGCCCGGGTCTCGAAGTAGCCCTCGCCCGCGAGCTGCTCGTAGGCGTCGGTGACGAGCCGGCGCGAGATGCCGAGCTCCTCCGCGAGCGCGCGCGAGGGCGGGAGCTTCGCGCCCGCGGGCAGCGCGCCCGAGACGACCGCCTTGCGGAGCCCGTCGGCGAGCTGGAGCGCCAGCGAGCGGCGCGAGGCGCGGTCGAGGGTGATCCCCAGCATCCCCCGCATGCTGCCGCGGACGGCGCCGGGAGGCCAGCGTTCACTCCTGGGCGACCACCGGCCCGGGCTCCCGAGCGTTCCCGGCACCCTCCCGCCAGTACGCGCGCGCCACCCAGGCGCGCTCGAACGGGCGGCCCGCGGAGCGGAACGCCTCGCGCACCGACTCGGCGTCGGGCGCCTCGAACTCGCAGATCGCGCGGCGCCCGTCGAGCGTGAGGTAGCTCCGCATCCAGCGGGCTCCGCGGAGCTCCAGGCAGCGATCCAGCCTGCGCGCGAACGGCTCGACCTCCGCCTCCGCCGGCAGCTCGTATTCCACCAGCACGACCTCCAGCGGCTGGGCCATCTCGATCCCTCCTATGCCGGTCCCGCCAGGGCCCCGCCCGCTGCGCCGGCCACGAGCGCCGTCTCCTCCTCGAGCGCGCGCACGGCCCGGACCATGGGGACGGACGGGGTGAGCGCGCGCCGCGCGGATTCCAGGTGCGCCCGGGCGAGATCGGCGCGGCCGCGCAGGCGCTCGGCCCGGGCGAGCAGGACGCGAGACGAGACCACGAGCGAAGGGCGCGCCACGCGCTCCGCTGCCGCGCCGGCGCGCTCGAGCAGGGCGCGGCAGGGCTCGACCTCCCCGCGCCCGAGCTCGCCCTCCGCGAGCGCGCACACGAGCTCCGCGAACCGCGCGCGGGAGTCGGGCTCGAGGAGCCCGAGGACCTCGAGGAGCTCCGCGTCGGAGACGGGGTCCCCCGCGAGCCGGCGCGCGACCGCGCGGAGCGCCTGCGGCACGAGCCTCTCGCCGCTCGCCCCGAGCTTCGGGGC
>JAEZXM010000374.1 GCA_023419875.1 Pseudomonadota bacterium
GCCCCCACCCCGCCTCTCTCTTCTACGTTCACGAATCATGACTGCTCGTTCAGCGGCTCAGCATGCCGCCGGTCGCGTCGTAGGTCGCGCCGGTGAAGTAGTCCGCGGCTGCCGAGACCAGGAACACCGCGAAGCGCGCCACCTCCTCGGGCGTGGCGATGCGGCCGATCTGGATCCGCTTCTCGTAGTACTCGCGGTTGGCGCCGAGCGCGTCCTTCGACATGGGCGTCTCCACCATGCCGAGCGCCAGCGCGTTCACGTTGATCCCCTTCGCCGCCACCTCGCGGGAGAGCGAGATGGTGAAGGTGACGACGCCGGACTTGGCGGCGGCGTAGTGGGCGTGGCCGGTGGTGGAGCCGTTGAAGGCCGCCTGCGAGGTGACGTTCAGGATCTTGCCCTTGCGCCCCAGCCCCAGGTTCACATCCACGAACCGCTGGCAGGCGAGGAACACCGCGGTCAGGTTCACGTCCACGGTCCGGCGCCACTCGTCGAGCGGGATCTCGGTGACGAGGTGGGTGGGCCAGAGCCCGGCGTTGTTCACGAGGATGTCGGCGCTCCCCAGGAGCTCGACCGTACGGTCCACGAGGCCCGAGCAGTCGTCCGGCACGAGCAGGTCCGTGCGGATGGCGGCGGCCTTGACGCCCCGGGCCCGGCACCGCTCGGCCACCGCCTCGGCTCGCTCCAGGACGAGGTCGGAGACGACGACATTCGCTCCCTCCGCCGCCAGGAGCGCGCAGATGGCGGCGCCCACCCCGCCCGCCCCGCCGGTCACCACCGCGTTCTTGCCCGCGAGCCCGAGATCCATGTCGCCGCTCCTCGTCCACCCGGAGGATCGCACGCGAGGCCCGTGCCCCGGTGGCCGCGTCCTCCTCGACCAGCCTGGAACGTAGGGTCGCTCAGCTGCGTAACGTTTGTCAAGACAAATGTCGAGCGTTCAGGCCCCGGGCACCCCTTCCCCGCCGATGAACGTCGCCTCCCGCGCCCACCGGAGCGCCTGCTCCACCTGCTCCTCCGCGAGCACGTTGGCCTCGCGCAGCATCCGCACCTCGCTCCGCATGTTGGTGTCGAGGAGGTACGGGCCGTCGGTGTTGATCGTGAACTTCACCCCGCGGTCCCAGAACCGCCGCAGGATCGAGCCGAGCTCGTCGAGGGACGCCACCGCCCGCGTCGCGAGGTTCGAGCTTGGGCAGATCTCGAGGACCACGCCGCGCTCGCGGAGGAGGTCCATCACGGCCTCGTCGCGGGCGGCGCCGATCCCGTGGCCGATCCGCTGCGGCTCGAGCTCCTCCACCACGGCCCGCACGCCCTCGGGACCGGTGCGGGCGGTCTCCCCGGTGTGCACGGTGGTCTTGAGGCCGGCCTGCCGCGCGGCGGCGAAGAGCTCGCGGTAGCGCTTCACCTCCGCGGGCATGAGCTCGATGGCGTTCCGCTCGGTGCCGGCGAGGTCGATCCCGACGACGCCGCGGCGCCGGTACCGCGCCGCCTTCTCGACCAGGATCCGGTTCAGCTCCAGCGGGAACTCGCGCGCCAGGCAGAAGATGAGCCCCGCCTGCACGCCGTACTCCATGCACGCCCGGTCCATGCCCCGCAGCGCCGCGTGGATGATGTGGTCGAGGTCGCGCTCGCCGCCCTCGTTCCGCTTCATGGGGTTGAAGCGCAGCTCGATGAGCGAGACGCGCGAGGAGCGGTACTCCTTCCCGATCACCTCGTAGATCGACCGCTCCAGCGCCGCCGGCGAGGACTGGATGCGCTCCGTCCACTGGTGCATCACCGCCAGGTACTCGTCGAGGGACCGCACCTTCCCCGGCCGGGCCGAGACGAGCTCCTTGAACTCCCAGTAATCGGAGACGGGCAGCTTGAACCCCTGGTCGTGGGCGATGGACCAGAGGATGTGGGGGGCGACCGCTCCGCCCACGTGGATGTGCAGGTCCGACAGCTCGCGTGCCATGCCGGTGCTTAGCACGGCCGTCCGACGGCTGCACGGCGCCGGCTACTGCGGGACGCCCTCGGCGCACGGGAACATCACCGGCTCTCCGGCCGCCGGCGAGACCGGCGCGATCGCGCCGTCCGAGAGGCGGTACGCGTAGACGCGCGGCGGCCCGGAGCAGCTCGAGTCGAAGAGGATCAGCGTCTCGTCCGCGCTCCAGCGCGGGTACTCGTTCACGCAGCGCCCGCCGGTGGGGTCGGTGATCCGGACGGGGTTCTTCACGGACCGTGTCTCGAGGTCGAGCTCCGCCCAGTACAGCACGTCGTCGCGGTAGTCGGCGAGATCGCCGGTCCGGTCGAGCATGTACGCGACCTTGGTCTCGGTCGGCGACACCGACAGCTTGTGCCACAGCGCCGGCGTGGGCCGGGCGATCTCCTCGTAGCGCCCCTGGCCGCCCGGGACCGGCGAGAGGAGGAACGAGCGCATCACCGCGCCGCCCGGCGCGGAGAAGTCCGTGACGTCCACGAAGAGGCGGCCGTCCCCGAGCCCCGCGTTCGCCCACTCGAACCGGTGCGCGGGGCTGGACACGCGCACCTCGCTCCCCGGCGCGCCGTCCGGCGCGATCGTCCACACCTCGCAGCGGTCCGGTTCCCCTCCGGTGCCGTAGCGGTTGAAGACGATCCGGCGGGTCCCGTCGCGCGTCCAGGTGGGGTTGAAGTCGCGGCCGTTCGCCGCCGTCAGCCGGCGCTCGCCGCTCCCGTCCACGTTCACGACCCACAGGTCCGCCTGCCAGTCGACGAACGGCCCGCGGTCGCGGGAGGTCCGGAAGAACGCGAGCTGGCCGCCGTCGGGGCTCCACACCGGCTTCCAGTCGCGGTGACCGCGGGTGAGCGTCACGGGGCCTCCCGGCCCGCCGAAGGCCGTGATCCGCAGACCCTGCGACGCGGCCCAGCGGCCCTTCACCTCGACCTTCGACACCGCCGCGCGCGCACCGCCCCGGCCGGCGCAGGCCACGACGAGGACGGCTCCGGAGAGGGCGGACACCACGACGAGCGGGACGAGCAGGGTGCGGGCGCGCATGCCGCCGACCATAGCACCGCGCGTGACGGGGTGCGGTGCGCCGGAGCCCGGGTGGCCGGCGCCGCGCGATCGCGCCATGATGACCGGGTGACGGTTCACCTGGCGCGCGAGGCGGCGAGCCCGGGACTCTCGGACGGCGAGCTCCGCGCCGCCCTGACGTCGGCCCTGCGATCGCTCGGCCCGCGGCGGCGCGTGCTCGCGGTTCCCCCGGACGCGACACGGCATCACTCCTTCGCCGGCCGCATCACCGAGCTCGCGCGGGAGCACTACGGCGCGCGGCTCACGGACGTGCTGCCCGCGCTCGGCACGCACGCTCCGATGACCGCGGGCGAGCTCTCCCGCATGTTCGGACGGATCCCGCCCGAGCTCTTCCGGGTCCACCGGTTCCGCGAGGACGTCGAGACGCTCGGCCGGATCCCGGCGGACGAGGTCCGCGCGCTCTCCGAGGGGCGGGTCGCGTACGACTGGCCCGCGCAGGTCCATCGCCTGGTCGCCCGCGGCGGACACGACCTGGTGCTCTGCGCGGGCCAGGTCGTCCCGCACGAGGTGGCCGGCATGGCCGGGCAGGCCAAGCTCCTCCTCGTGGGGACGGGAGGCAAGGAGGCGATCGATCGGAGCCACTACCTGGGCGCGGTGTTCGGGATGGAGCGGATCATGGGCCGCGCCGAGAACCCGGTCCGGGGACTCTTCGAGCGCGCCTGGGCGCGGTTCGCGGCGGGTCTCCCGGTGGTGCACGTGCTCACCGTGGTCGCGCCCGGGCCGGACGGCCGCCCGGAGCTCCGCGGGCTGTTCGTGGGCGACGATGACGAGACCTTCGCCCGCGCCGTGGCCCTGTCACGGGAGGTGAACATCACCCTCCTCGATCGGCCGCTCGACAAGGTGGTCGTCTTCCTCGACCCCGCCGCGTACCGGAGCACCTGGGTCGGGAACAAGGCCGTCTACCGGACCCGGATGGCCATCGCCGACGGCGGCGAGCTCGTGGTCCTCGCGCCGGGCGTGCGCCGGTTCGGCGAGGACCCGGAGATCGACGCGCTCGTCCGCGCGCACGGCTACCGGGCGTCGGCGGAGGTGCAGGCGCGCGTCGCGCGCGACCCCCGGCTCGAGGCCCACCTGTCCGCCGCGGCGCACCTCATCCACGGCTCGCCCGAGGGCCGGTTCCGGGTGACCTACTGCGCGGGCGGCCTCTCCCGCGCGGAGATCGAGAGCGTCGGGTACGCGTGGGGCGATCTCGGTGCCGCCCTGCAGCGGTACGGTCCGGACCGTCTCCGCGACGGCTGGAACGAGCTCCCCGGCGGCGAGCGTGTCTTCTTCGTCTCCAACCCGGGGCTCGGCCTGTGGGCGGATCGAGCCCGCTTCGAGGCTATTCCGGCGCCCCCAGCCCGAGGCCGCAGTCCGGGCACTCCTTGACGTCCGGGCCGGCCGCGAAGACGTGGCCGCATGCCGGACAGGTGATCTCCCCGCCCGCGTCGAGATCGACTCCCGCCGCCCCGCGCCGCGCGGCCTCGAGGGCCGCCTCGTTCCCGAGCAGCCGGGCCCAGCCCGACCCGAGCACGGTGCGCGCCTCGGGGACCTCCGCCTCCGGCACGTAGAGGTTCCAGCGCGGGTGGTGGCGTTCGCGCTCGTCGGCCGGCGGGAGCCGCTCCAGCTCGGGCGCGAGCCCCGCCTCCTCGAGCTGGTTCCGCAGCTCGACCACCGTCGCGTAGTCCTGCCGGACGAGCAGCGCGAGGCCCTCGGCGGCCGCCGCGCAGGTGACGCACGTCTCGCCCGCGGGGACGGGGGTCGAGCAGGTCGGGCACTTCGCCATTTCCATGAGGTCGCGCCTCCGAAAGAACGGGATGATACCCGCGGACGGAGCATATACACTCCCGCCGCATGATCATGGACGGCAAGGCGGTCGCGGCCAAGGTCCGCGCCGAGGTGGCCGAGCAGGTGCGCGCGCTGCGCGCCCGGGGCGTCGCGGCCGGCCTCACGGTGGTGCGCGTCGGCGAGGACCCCGCCTCCGCGATCTACGTCCGCGGCAAGCGGAAGGACTGCGACGAGGTCGGCATCGTCTCGACCGAGCACCACCTCCCGGCCGAAACCTCGCAGGCCGAGCTCCTCGCCCTGGTGGAGAAGCTGAACCGCGATCCCTCCGTGCACGGCATCCTCGTCCAGCTCCCCCTCCCCGACCACGTGGACGATCAGGCCGTCCTGAACGCGATCTCGCCCGCCAAGGACGCCGACGGCTTCCACCCCTTCAACGTGGGCGCGCTCTCGATCGGCCTCGCCGGCGTCCCGCGCCCGTGCACGCCCGCGGGCGTGATGCGCCTGCTCGACGAGGCCGGGGTCGAGCTCAAGGGAAAGCGCGCGCTCGTCGTCGGCCGGTCGAACATCGTGGGAAAGCCCATGGCGCTCCTGCTGCTCGAGCGCCACGCGACCGTCACGATCGCCCATTCGCGGACCGTGAATCTCGCCGAGGAGGTGGCCCGCGCGGAGGTGCTGGTCGCGGCCATCGGGAAGGCGGAGCTGGTGCGCGGCGCGTGGATCCGTCCGGGGGCGGCGGTGGTGGACGTGGGCATGAACCGGCTCCCGGACGGACGCCTGGTCGGCGACGTGGAGTACGCCGCCGCCGCCGAGCGCGCCTCCGCGATCACGCCCGTCCCCGGCGGGGTCGGCCCGATGACGCGCGCCATGCTGCTCGTGAACACCGTGCAGCTCGCGGCCCGTGCGGCGCGCTGACCATGCCTTGACCCCTCCGTCGGCGGCGAGGACAATCCGCCCGCTTCTCCCCGAGGCCCCATGGCCCTCCGAACCCCGCTCCACGAGACCCACCGCAAGGCCGGAGCGCGCCTGGTCGAGTTCGCCGGCTGGGAGATGCCGGTCCAGTACGAGGGGCTGCTCGCGGAGCACGAGGCGGTGCGGACGCGGGTGGGCCTCTTCGACGTCTCGCACATGGGCGAGGTGGTCTTCCGCGGCCCGCGGGCGCTCGAGGCGCTGAACCGCCTGTTCACCAACGACCTCGCGCGGTGCGCCGACGGCCAGGCGCAGTACGGTTGCCTGTGCCGCGAGGACGGCGGGGTCGTGGACGACGTCGTCGTCTACCGACGCGCCGCCGACGACCTGCTCGTCTGCGTGAACGCGGGCAACCGCGCGAAGGACTTCGCCTGGCTCTCGGAGCGCGGAGCCGGACCGGGCGTCGAGATCCGGAACGAGTCGGACGACTGGGCCCAGGTCGCGCTCCAGGGCCCGCTCGCCGCCCAGCTCCTCCAGCGGCTCACCAACGCGAACCTCTCCGCCCTCCGCTCCTACCGCTTCGCGCTGGGCGAGGTCGCGGGCATCCCCTGCCTCGTCGCGCGCACCGGGTACACCGGCGAGGACGGGGTGGAGCTCTTCTGTCCGCCCGATGCGGTCGTGCGGCTCTGGGAGGAGCTCGTGGAGGCCGGCCAGCACGAGAAGCTCGCCCTGTGCGGGCTCGGCGCGCGCGACTCGCTCCGGCTGGAGATGGCCTACCGCCTCTACGGCGCCGACATGGACGAGGGCACGACGCCGCTCGAGGCGGGCCTGGGCTGGGTCGTGAAGCTCGACAAGGGTGATTTCGTCGGCCGCGAGGCGCTCGTGCGCCGGCGGGAGCAGGGGATCGCGCGAAAGCTCGTGGGGTTCGTGCTCACCGATCCCGGCATCGCCCGCCACGGCTACCCCGCGCTGCAGGACGGCCGGCAGGTGGGCGTCGTGACGAGCGGGACGAAGAGCCCGACGCTGGGCACCTCCATCGGCCTCGCCTACCTCCCGACGGCGCTGGCCGCCGAGAGCTCGGCGTTCCAGGTGGAGATCCGCGGACGCCCCGCCGCCGCGCGGGTGGCGAAGACTCCCTTCTACACACGCACGCGAGGAGAACCATGAACTTCCCCGACGACCTCCGCTACACCCGCGAGCACGAGTGGGCCCGCCGGAAAGGGAAGAACGTGGTGGTCGGCATCACCGAGTACGCGCAGGACCAGCTCGGCGACGTCGTCTACCTCGAGCTCCCCGACGTGGGCGACCCCGTGAAGAAGGGCGACTCCTTCGGCGTGGTCGAGTCCACGAAGGCCGTCTCCGAGCTGTTCGCGCCCGTCTCCGGGAAGGTGGTCGAGGTGAACGACCCGCTCGCGGACGCGCCCGAGACCGTGAACGAGGATCCGTACGAGGAGGGCTGGATGGTCGTCATCGAGCCCTCCGATCCGGCGGAGCTCGAGGAGCTGCTCGACGCCAAGGCGTACCAGGCCTTCGTGGAGGAGCAGGAGTAGAGCTTGCGCTACCACCCGCACACCCCCGAGGACGTCCGGGCGATGCTCGAGACGATCGGGGCGAAGAGCGTCTCCGACCTCCACGCCTCGATCCCCGATCGCCTGCGGCTCGGCCGCCCGCTCGATCTGCCGCCCGCACTCGACGAGATCGCGCTCCTCGCCGAGCTGCGCCGGCTCGCCGGCCGCAACGAGACGCGCCACCCGCCCTTCGCCGGCGCCGGCGCCTACCCGCACCACGTGCCGCCCGCGGTGGACCAGCTCCTCCTCCGCGGCGAGTTCTTCACGGCGTACACGCCGTACCAGCCCGAGGTCTCGCAGGGGACGCTCCAGGCGCTCTTCGAGTGGCAGACGTTCGTCTGCCTCCTCACCGGGCTCGAGGTCGCGAACGCCTCGATGTACGACGGCGCGAGCGCCGCCGCCGAGGCCGCGCTTCTCGCCGGCCGGGTCACCGGCCGCAGGAGGGTGGTGGTGAGCGCTGCGGTCCACCCCGAGTACCGCAAGGTGCTCGCCACGTATCTCCGCTCGTCGGGCGACGCCGTGGTGACGGTCCCGTTCGGCGCGGACGGCCGGACCGACCTCGACGCCCTCGCGCGCGCCGTGGACGGCGAGACCGCGTGCGTCATCGTCGGCTATCCGAACTTCCTCGGCGTCGTGGACGCGCTTCCGGAGGCGGCGGCGCTGGCGAAGAAGGTCGGAGCCCTCTCGATCGCGGTGACGGCCGAGGCGGTCGCGCTCGGGCTCCTCGCCGCCCCGGGCGCGCTCGGCGCCGACGTCGCGGTGGGTTCGGCCCAGAGCTTCGGCAACCCGCTCAGCTTCGGCGGCCCCGCCCCCGGCTTCTTCGCCGCCCGCGAGGCCCACCTCCGCCAGCTCCCGGGCCGGATCGCCGGCGAGACGGTGGACCGGCACGGCCGCCGCGGCTTCGTCCTCACCCTCTCCACCCGCGAGCAGCACATCCGGCGCGAGAAGGCGACCTCGAACATCTGCACCAACGCCGGCCTGTGCGCCCTCGCGGCCACGATCCACCTGTCGCTCCTCGGCCGGCGCGGCCTCGACCAGCTCGCCCGCCTGAACCACGCCCGGCTCCAGCTCCTGCGCGATGCCCTGGGGCGAGCGGGGTTCGCGCCCATCTTCTCCGGCCCCATCTTCAACGAGCAGGCCTTCGACGTGGGCGACGCCGAGGCGGCGGTGGCGAAGCTCGCGAGGCGCGGCATCCTCGCCGGCGCTCCGCTCGCGCGCTGGTATCCCGAGTCGAAGTTCGCCAAGGGCGCCCTCCTCTGCTGCGCGACCGAGCTCCACTCCCCCGAGCTCATCGAGCTCTTCGCCGCCGCCCTCCGGGACTGACCATGGCCAACCCGACCGGATGGAAGCCGACGATGGAGCCCCAGGGCTCGAAGGACGCGAAGGAAGCGGGGGACGCGGGCGCGGCCGGGAACCCCGAGCCGCCCGGGCTGGGCGGCGCGACGCGCGGTCTGGTCCACGAGGAGAAGCTCGTCTTCGAGCAGGGCTCGCCCGGGCGCACGGGCGTTTCGCTCCCGAAGCCCGAGCGCGGCCTCGACCCGGCGCTGCCCAGGGAGCTGCTCCGCGCCGACGGCCTCGCCGGCCTGCCGGAGCTCTCCGAGCTGGAGGTGGTCCGCCACTTCACCCACCTCTCCACCTGGAACCACGGCATCGACACCGGGTTCTACCCGCTCGGCTCCTGCACCATGAAGTACAACCCCAAGTCGAGCGAGGCCGTCGCGCGCCTCGCCGGGTTCGCGGACCTGCACCCGCTCGCGCCCGCGGAGCTGTGCCAGGGGGCGCTCGAGCTCATGTACGGCCTCGAGCGCGCGCTCTCCGAGATCGCGGGCATGGACGCGACCACCCTCACGCCCGCGGCCGGCGCGCAGGGCGAGCTGTGCGGGCTCATGCTCATCCGCGCGTACCACACCGCGCGCGGGAACCCGCGCAAGAAGGTCCTCATCCCCGACACGGCCCACGGCACCAACCCCGCGAGCTCCGCGCTCAACGGCTACGCAGTCGTGCAGCTCGCGTCGGGCCCCGACGGGAGGCTCCATCCCGAGACCGTCGCCGCGGCGATGGACGAGGACGTGGCCGCGATCATGATCACCAACCCGAACACGCTCGGCGTGTTCGAGAGCCACGTCGCCGAGATTTCCGAGATCGTCCACGCCAGGGGCGGGCTCGTCTACGGCGACGGCGCCAACATGAACGCGCTCCTCGGCGTCGCGCGCCCCGGCGACATGGGGTTCGACGTCATGCAGTACAACCTGCACAAGACGTTCGCCACCCCGCACGGCGGCGGCGGCCCGGGATCGGGGCCGGTGGCGGTGAAGAAGCTGCTCGAGCCGTTCCTGCCGCTCCCGGTGGTGGCGAAGATCGGCGCGGAGTACCGGCTCGTCACCGACCCCGCCGAGCGGCCGGCGACGATCGGCAAGCTGCGCGAGTTCTGGGGCAACTTCGCGATGTTCGTCCGAGCCTGGGCGCTCGTCCGCGAGTGGGGACCGGAGGGCGCGCGGGCGACCGGCGAGCTCGCGGTGCTGAACGCGAACTACGTCCGCGCTCGCCTCGAGGACGTCTACCACCTGCCCTACGAGACGGACTCGCTGCACGAGGTGGTGTTCACCGACAAGGCGCTGAAGCCCACGGGCGTGACGACGATGGACGTGGCGAAGCGGCTCATCGACCACGGCTTCCACCCGCCGACCGTCTACTTCCCGCTCGTCGTCCAGGGCGCGCTCATGATCGAGC
>JAEZXM010000384.1 GCA_023419875.1 Pseudomonadota bacterium
CCTCGACACGGCCCGCCTCCGCGCCGCGCGGGAAGACGAGCTCGCGGGCGCCCGCGCGCCGGAGCTCGTCCAGGAGCCGCCCGTCGTCCTGGACCTCGCCGCAGCGAAGCTCGCCCGTCGAGGCGTCGAGCAGGGCGAGGCCCCCGCCGCGCTCGCCCAGGACCACCGCCGCGAGGAAGCTCGCCTCGCGCGGGTCGAGCACCTGGTCGTCGAGCACCATGCCGGGGGTCACGACCCGGGTGACCTCGCGCTTCACGAGCGCGCCCTTCCCCGGCTCCTCCACCTGGTCGCAGATCGCGACCTTGAACCCCTTCTCCAGCAGGCGCGCCACGTACCCGCGGGCCGCGTGGTACGGCACCCCGCACATCGGGACCTTCTCGTCACCCTTCGCGCGCGCGGTGAGCGTGATCTGGAGCGCCTCGGCCGCGGTGACCGCGTCCTCGAAGAACATCTCGTAGAAGTCGCCGAGGCGGAAGAAGAGGATGGCGTCCGGGACCTTGGCCTTGGTCTCGAGGTACTGCCGCATCATCGGCGTGAGCTGCGCGATCTCCGGCATGAGCCCGGAAGTTCTAGCACGCGGGACCGACGGGTTCCGGGGGGGCCCTTCCGACGGGCCGCGGGCCCATCGCTCCCGTAATACAGACGGCCGGGAGGCGGTCATGCGCATCCTCAACGTGCACGAGCGGAGCTCTCCGGCGGGGGCCGAGGCGGCGGGCGCGCTCCTCGACGGACTCGCGGGCGGGGACGACCGGCTCTGGCCACGCGCACCAGCCGGCCCGATGGAACGCCCGAGTGCGTGCCCTGATGTGGCTGATCCGGAAGACGTCGCGCCGCGCGGCGCGGCGCTGAAACCCGCGCCAGGCCACTCCCAATCATCGCGCCCCGATACGCCGGCGCACCTCGTCGACGAACCGCTCGGGGTCGTCGGGGGTGAGCACCACACGGCCCGCGTCGGTCTCGAGCAGCACGTAGGGGTCGCGCCGCCAGGCCCAGAGCCGGAACTCTCCCAGCTCGCGGGAGGCGAAGCGCCCGTACCGCACATCGCCCAGGTCGGTCCCGGCGGTCCGCCACCAGCGCAGCCCTCGCTGTGAGGGCAGCACCTCGGCGCCGTGGATGGTGCTCAGAGGGATCTCGACCGGCCCCGCCCAGCGGCGCTCCACGCGGATGGCGTCGCCGTCCACGACGGCCGCGACCGGCGCCAGCCCGTGGAGCGTCGCGAACAGGCCGCCCACGAGGAGCAGCACGACCGCGACGATCGT
Source organism: Pseudomonadota bacterium (assembly GCA_023419875.1). GTDB lineage: Bacteria > Myxococcota > Myxococcia > Myxococcales > Anaeromyxobacteraceae > Anaeromyxobacter. The sequence continues at coordinate 1,260 of JAEZXM010000384.1, forward strand.
GCCGATGGTCCGGAAGACGCGGACCCGCGCACGCCGGTGCCGACCCGGCGCCGGCACCGCACCTCTGCGGGCGCCGTGCGCTCGCTGGAGCACCGCTGCGACGAAGGCGTCGGGGTCGTCGGGTGAAAGGACGAACAGCTCGCGATCCGTGTCGATCCGCACGAGGTTCGTCCGCCGCGTGGCGTAGAGGCGGAACGGGCCCAGGCTCCGGTTCCAGAACCGGCCGTACCAGCCGAACATGCCGCCGTTCCCCCACACCCGGAACGCCCAGGCGAGGGCCCCATCCGCGAGCCGATCGACAGCCCGGATCTGCTCGAGCGGTACGGAGACCGGCAGAAGACGGCGGAGCACGGTCAGCGCCGCCGGCCGGAGCTCGTAGCCCGTCGGCGCCAGAAGCCAGGAGCTTCCCGCGGTCGCGGCGATGATCGCGCAGACGAGAAGCGCGAACGGCCAGGCCGCGGGTACGGTCCGCGTCGAGTGAAACGCGGCGAACGCAACGCCGGCGAGGATCAGCACGGCGAGCCAGGTCGTCCACCGGAGCGACCGGTCCCAGCGGGCGCCGAAGCGGGTCGTCATGATCACGTCTCCTCCAACGCGGCTCGGTCCTCGGCGAGGCGGAAAGGCGCCAAGACGCCTGCCGCGTCTTGATGAGCCATGATCGTCGCGAGCCAGCCGAGCTCGAATGCGAACCCGTCGATCACCTCCGCGGGGACGTTACGCAGCGGCCGGCTGCCTACCGCTTCGGCATCGGGCCGCCAAGGCACACTGGAGTGGAGGCGCGGCCTGCTCGTGCTCGCAAAGGCTAGGTAGAGCGCGTCGATGGCCTTCCGGATCCCGCCAGCAGACATGGTGTCCTCGTCGGAGTCGCTCCCCATACTCGCACGTCCCCGGAACCGAGCTCGCCGGCGACCGCGCGCATGACACGGGGACGCTCGCACGTGATCGCATCTTCTCCGTGGAGGAGTTGAGCGCCCATCAGAGCACTCCGCGGTGGCGGGGACGCGCCTCTCGCGCCGGCGTTGCGGGTGTACTCTCGCCGGCGAAAGGGGGAGAGATCATGCGAGCTCGATCATGCGTGCTCGCCCTGCTTGCCACGGCGTGTGCGTGCGCAACTCCGTATCAGCGCCGAGGCATGACGGGAGGCTTCACCGACTACCCGATGGGAAACGACGTGTACGTCGTGACGTTCAAAGCGAACGCCTACACCGACCGGCAGACGGTGGCGATGTTTCTTCACTATCGCTGCGCAGAGCTCACCGCCGAGACCGGGAACGATGCGTTCGTCATTCTACAGAGTGAGGCCGCGGATTCGGCCTTCCGGTGGACGTCGCCCGGGCAATCAACCACGACATCGACGGGTACCGCGAGCGGCCTCGGCGGCCATGTCCACGGGAACACCACGAGTACGACGACGATCGTCCCGCCGCAGACCCATTCGTTCGTCAAGCCCGGGCTCTCGGCCGTGATCCGCGTCTTCAAGTCGCCGGGTCCGCAGGGAGCATTTCACGCGCGTGAAGTGATGAAGATGCTCGGACCGCGAGTCGGCGCGCAACCCAGACCGTAGAGCGGTCACGTCTCTCGGCGTTCTCGATCTCGCGCGGAGCAGCCGCGGTCGGCAGGCAGACGACCTCGTTGCTGAAGATCGCCGAGAGGACGGCCGCCGCCGCGGGTGGGCCGACCGCGGCGACCCACGCGCCCGGACGGATCTCCCCGAGTGATCAGGCGGTCGAGAAGTTTTCGTGGCGGTCCTTCGCTCGTCCGGCAATTCCCTGTGCGACTCCGAACTTCAGGGAGAGACATGCACGAACACCCCATCTACCCCCCGTCGAGCCAGGAGCTCTCGCAGCACCGGCGGGAGCTCGCGCCGGAGATCGAGAAGGCGTTTCGCGACTTCAGCAGGGTGGTCTTCGCCGACGGCGCGCTCCCGCGCAAGGTGAAGCAGCTCATCGCCGTCGCGGTCGCGCACACCACGCAGTGTCCGTACTGCATCCGCGGGCACACGACGGGCGCGCTCCGCGACGGCGCGACGGAGGCCGAGATCATGGAGGCGATCTGGGTCGCGGCCGAGATGCGGGCGGGCGGCGCGTTCGCCCACGCCACCGTGGCGGTCGCCGCCATGCGGGAGGAGCGCGGAGGACAGAGGTGACCATCTTCCAGTTCCTGGCCCGGGACCACGCCCGCCTCGATTCACTGCTCAGCCGGGCCTTCCGCGAGCCAGCGGACGTCGACCTCACGAGCTTCGGCGAGTTCCGGCAAGGGCTCCTGCGCCACATCGCGCTCGAGGAGAAGCTGCTCATCCCGGCCGTCACGGCCGCGCGCGGCGGCGAGCCCCTTCCCTTCGCGCGCCGGCTGCGGGTGGATCATGGGGCGCTCGCCGCGCTGCTCGTCCCCACGCCCGCGCGGTCGACGGCCGACGAGCTCCGCAAGATCCTCGTCCCCCACAACGTCGTCGAGGAGGGGCCGGGCGGGCTGTACGAGACGTGCGACGCCGTCCTCTCGGAGCTCGAGAAGCAGGCCCTCCTCGAGCGCATGCTGGCGTACCCGCCGGTGCGGGTCGCGCGCTACCGCGATGGCCCGCGCGTGTGCCGGACGGCCGAGGAGGCGCTCCGGATCTCCGGGTTGCAGGCGGAGTCGCGGCGGACCGAGGAGCGCTAGAGCCCCGAGGCCGACGTCCGGGCGATCTCGGTCTCGGTCGGTCGCGGGTGCAGGAGTGACGCCGCGGGCCAGGCGGATCCTTCGAGCCCAGCCCGTCTGATACTCTCCTCCCATGCACGACCACTCGATCGTCCCGCCCCCCCGGAGGCTCGCCGTTGCCCTGCTGCTCGTGTCCGGGCTGTCCTCGGGTGCCTGCAGCGCGACGCAGGCCCCCTCCCCGTCGCGCGCGGAGCAGGCACGTCCCGAGGCTCACCAGAAGATCCTGCGCCCGTCGAACCTACCGGCAAGGCGGATCTTGATCCTCACCAGCCAGGGCGTGCCTCCGGACAAGGACAGTTCTGCCGCCGACTTCAACGGCGTCGTGCGCCGGTTGCACGAGGCGTTCGCCCACGCGCTCCAGGCCGAGCTCGGCCACCTTGGCAAGGAGACGAGGGCTGCTCTCAACCAGGATCCGGCGATCAAGGCGGCCGAGTTCCTGATCCGATCGGTGGACTGGCGCGAGACCGACGCGGTGATCACGCTCCGCCTGGAATCCAAGCCGCGGAACGACGGTCAGTACGACATCGCACTCGTAACGCAGTTCTTGCCCCTCGTATACATCGAGGAGAAGGGACGGCAGGCGCTCATCCCGCAGGAGGGGACCGACTGGACCTTCCCGCTGACCACACCGGATGGCGCGCGCTGGCGGGACTCCCCCATCTCGGACGAGGTGAAGCCGTTCATCGAGGCGCTGAAGGCGCGCGGCGAGATCTGAGCCTCGACCGCCTCGCGCGCAGAACACGGCCGCGGCGCCGAACCGAGCGCCGCGGCCGGTGGATCACGGCGAAGGAGCTACCAGGTGTACAGGCTCGCCCAGGTGAACGACCCCGCGGTCACGGCGAAGTAGGTGTACCCGTCCGCGCTCTTCGCGAGCGGGAACGGTCCGGCGCCGCAGGTGGCGGTCGCGGCGCCACCGTTCACGCTCACGGTGCGGCCGTCGAAGTTCGAGCAGCCCCACCCGTTCACCGTCGCGCTGGTGCGCAGGCACATCGCGCCGGCGGTGTTGAAGTTCCCGGACTGGCCGGTGAACGTCGTCGGGTTCGCGCACGGCGTGTTCGTGCTGGTCGTGGCCGTGAAGGTCGCGGTCACGGAGCGCGCCGCGGTCATCGTGGTCACGCACGAGCCGCTGCCCACGCAGGCGCCGCTCCAGCTCGTGAACGTGGAGCCGGAGGCGGGCGTCGCGGTGAGCGTGACGCTCGTGCCGCTCGTAAAGCTGGCGCTGCACGTCGAGCCGCACTGGATGCCGGACGGATTCGACGCGACCGTGCCGCTGCCGGTGCCGGCCCGCGCGACGTCGAGCGTGTAGCTCCCCGGCGGCGGAGGAGGAGGAGGGGGA
>JAEZXM010000466.1 GCA_023419875.1 Pseudomonadota bacterium
CCCTCCCGCTCGTGCGGCCGACGATCCTCGTGGTGACGACGACGCTCGTCATCGGCGTGCTCAAGGTGTTCGACGTCGTCTACGTGATGACCAACGGGAGCCTGGACACCGAGGTGGTGGCGAACCGGATGTACAAGGAGATGTTCACCTACGGCGACTTCGGCCGGGCGAGCGCGTTCGCGGTGCTGCTCCTGCTCGCGATCCTCCCCGTCCTGTGGCTCCACGTGCGGCGCTTCGCCCGGAAGGCGGGACGCGCATGAGCGGCGGGGCCCGCCACGCCCGCAAAGGCCTCGGGGCGGTCGTCCGGGCGGCCTCGCGGGGAGCGGTGCACGCCACGCTCGTCCTCGTCAGCGTCGTCTGGCTGGTCCCGACCGTCGGCCTGCTGGTGTCGTCGCTCCGCCCCGCAGCGCGCGTCGCCACGAGCGGCTGGTGGACGGCGTTCACGACCCCGTTCGCCTTCACCCTCGAAAACTACGCCCACGTCCTCTCCCAGGCGAACCTGGCCCGGAGCTTCCTGAACAGCCTCCTCATCACCGTCCCGGCGACGGTCCTGCCGGTCCTCGTCGCGGCCTTCGCCGCGTACGCGTTCGCCTGGATGCGCTTCCCGGGCCGGAACGCGCTGTTCCTCGTCGTGGTCGGCCTGCTCGTGGTCCCGCTCCAGGTGACGCTCATCCCCGTGCTGAAGGTGTTCGTGGGTGCGGGGCTCGCGGGGACCACCGCTGCCGTCTGGATCGCGCACACGGCGTACGGGTTGCCGTTCGCCATCTACCTCCTGCGGAGCTTCATGGATGAGCTCCCGGCCGAGATGATGGAGGCGGCGGCGCTGGAGGGCGCGTCGCACGCCCAGATCTTCTTCCACCTGGTGCTCCCCACGTCCGCGCCCGCGATCGCGTCGCTGGTCATCTTCCAGTTCCTGTGGGTGTGGAACGATCTGCTCGTGTCGCTCGTCTACCTGGCCGGATCCCCCGCGGAGCAGCCGATGACCGTCACGATCAGCAGCATGGTGAACTCCTACGGCGGCGGCTGGGAGTACCTCACCGCCGCCGCTTTTCTCTCGATGATCCTCCCGCTCTCCATCTTCTTCGCGCTCCGGCGGTCGTTCGTCCGGGGCATCCTCGCCGGCGCGGTGAAGGGATGACGCGCCCTCCCGGACGGCGAGGGCCGCCGGCCTCCTCGCTCGACGTGGCCCGCCGCGCGCGGGTCTCCCGTACCACCGTCTCCTTCGTCCTGAACCACGCCGCGGAGAAGAGCATCCCCGCGGCGACGCGGGCGCGCGTCCTCGCCGCGGCGCACGCGCTGGGATACGTGCCGGACCTCCGGGCGCGTGCGCGGGCGATGGCCACCCGGCGCACGATCGGGCTGTTCGTCCCCCACACCGGCTACGTCTCGGCCGACTCGTACGTCCACCGCGTGATCCAGGGGATGACGCCGGTGCTCCACAAGGGCCGGTTCCGGCTCCTCGTCCAGTCGATCGCGGGCAGCCAGGGCGACTACCTCTCGCTCGCGCGGCGCAGCGAGGTCGACGGCATCGTGTTCATGAACCCCCAGGGCGGCGACCGCGGTCTCGCCGCGCTGCGGGCCGCCTCGTTTCCGCTCGTCGTCATCGGCACGCTCGCGGACCGCGACATCCGCCAGCTCGACGTCGACAACCGGGCGGCTGCAGCGGCGGCGACCCGGTACCTCGTCGGCCTCGGCCACCGGGAGATCGGCCTCATCCTGCACGCGCCCCCGTCGTTCTCCGCCGCCCGGGATCGGCGCGAGGGGTTCCGCGCCGCGATGGCCGACGCGGGGCTCGCGATCCCGCGCGCGTGGGTGCGGGCGGCCGACCTCACCGAGGAGGGCGGATACCGCGCGATGCGAGCGATCCTGGCGAGGCGGCACCGGCCCAGCGCGGTGTTCGCCACGAGCGACGTCGTCGCGTACGGCGCCCTTCAGGCCCTGCAGGAGCGCGGGCTCGGGGTGCCGGCCGACGTCTCGGTGGTCGGGTTCGACGACGACCTCCTCTCCCGATACACGCGACCGCGGCTCACCACGGTCCACAGCCCCGCGGAAGGGCTCGGCGCGGAGGCCGCGCGCGTCGTCATGGCGCTCGCCCGCGGCGCGCGCCCGGGGAGCTCGCCCCGGCTCGAGGCGTCGCTGGTGGTGCGGGAGAGCTGCCAACCCGTCGCGGCGTCCCGGGCCGCGGCGCGGTCTCCGGTGCGTGCCGCAGCGACGACCCGTCCGGTCACTGACCCGGGTCGGCCAGGCCGAGCGTCTGCCGGATCCGCCACAGACCGTACGCGCCTTTCCTGAGCTGCTGTTCCAGCTCGGGACCGATGCTCCGCCCCGCGAGGAGCAAGAGGCGGGCGCTCCTCACGAGCGAGCGATACGGGCCGGCGGCACCTTCGAAGGTGGCGATCCGGTCGGCGTGCAGCGTGCCGGCATCCTCGGAGACGCCCACGGGCTCCGCGCTGCGCCCGAGGGCGTCCAGGTCATCCAGGGTCAACACCACCTTCCTCCTGCGCGTCGGCCCTGCAACAGCGAGACCGCACCAACTGGCAACCGGTTCAAGCTCCAGTCACCCGGCATTTCGCCCGACCGGCGTTGCGGAATGCCAGGCTTGCGCCTCACGATGACGAACGGTCGCGTTCCCGGCGATGGATGGTCGAGACGTCGATTCCCAGGACGTCCGCGGCCCGGGTCTTGTTGCCTCCGCACCGGGCCAGCACCCAGGCGATGTACATGTCCTCGAGCTCGCGGAGCTTCACCACGCGCTCGGTGGCCACGTCGAGGGGGAACGGCCCGGACGCGAGCCGGGGCGCGAACTTCTCCAGATCTTCGGGCCCGATCTCCTCCGACTGCCCCAGGATGACCAGCCGCTCGATCAGGTTCTCCAGCTCGCGCACGTTGCCCGGCCAGTGATAGGCCTTCAGGCGCTCCAGGACGTCGCCCGACATCCGGCGCGCCCGGGAAGAGGGGTTCCGCCGCCGTGAGCGAGCCACGAAGATCTCCACGAGCTCGGGGACGTCGTCGCGCCGGGCGCGGAGCGGGGGGACGGGGATCGACACCACGTTCAACCGGAAGTAGAGATCGGACCGGAACTGACCCGCCTCCACGCGCTTCTCGAGGTCCTGGTTGGTGGCGGCGATCACCCGGACGTCCACCCGGCGCACGGCGTCCGAGCCCACCGCGCGGACCTCTCCATTCTGGAGGACGCGCAGCATCTTCGCCTGGAGCGCGGGCGGCATGTCGCCGATCTCGTCGAGGAACAGGGTGCCGCCGTCCGACTCCGCGAACAGGCCGCGGCGGGCCGCGGTCGCTCCGGAGAACGCTCCACGGGTGTGTCCGAACAGCTCGCTCTCGAGCAGCGACTCGGGGATGGCGGTGCAGTTCACGGCCACGAACGGCTGATCACGGCGCTCGCTCGCGGCATGGAGTCCGCGGGCGACGAGCTCCTTACCCGTCCCGCTCTCGCCGCTGATGAGCACCGGCGCCGAAGATGGCGCCACGCGCGCGACCATGTCCTGGAGCGCGCGCATCGGCGCGCTCGACCCCACCATCTCGCCCTGGCCCGCGAGCTCGACGGCCCGCCGCAGCACCTCGTTCGCGCTCCGCACCCGCCGATCGGCGAGCGCCCGCTGGACGAACACGAGCACCTCGCCGAGCTGGAACGGCTTCGTGAGGTAGTGGTACGCGCCCCGCTTGATCGCCTCGACCGCGGTCTCGATGGCGCCGAAGGCGGTCATGACGATGACCGGCAGCTCCGGCTCCTCCTCGTGGACGCCGTCCAGCACGTCGAACCCGTCCACGTCCTCCATCCGGAGGTCGGTGATCACGAGGTCCGGCACCTCGGCGCGGACGCGCTCCAGCGCCTCCTTGCCGCCCGCCGCACACTCGACGACGTACCCGGCGTCCTCGAGCTGATCCGCGAGCAGCCGCGACATCTCCAGGTGATCATCCACCACCAAGATGCGCGCGCCCTTCGGGCCGGCCATCGGACTCCTCCTTCACGCTTGGCGCGAGCGGCCAGGTGACCCGCACCCGGGTCCCCCGCCCGACCGCACTCTCCAGGTCGATCTCGCCGCCGTGGTTCCGGACGATCTGCAGGGCCATGGTGAGCCCCAGCCCCGTCCCCTTGCCCCGCTTCTTGGTCGTGAAGAACGGGTCGAAGATCCGGTGTCGAAGGTCCTCGGGGACGCCGGCACCGTGGTCGACCACCTCGAAGGTGCAGGTCGCGGCGGGGCCGGGCCTCCCCCGGATGACCACGCGCCCGCCCGGCGCGCTCGCGTGGAGCGCGTTCAGGACGAGATTGACGAGCACCTGCTTGAGCTGATCGGCGTTCGCCGCCAGCGGCGGCAGCGCGGCCGGGACCTCGACGTCGATCGAGAGCTTCCGGGTCCTGGCCTCGAACGAGAGGAGGTCTGCGACCTCCTTGGCCACGATCCCGAGGGCGACGACGCCGCTGCTCGCCTCCCGCGACGTCCGGGAGAAGTCGAGCAGCTCGCGGATGGTCCGCGAGATGCGATCGATCTCGTCCACGATGATGCGGGCGCTCTCGGCCTGCGGGTGCTCGAGCCCGAGCCGCTGCACGAGAAGCTCGGCGCGGCCGCGCATGACGCCGAGCGGCGTGCCGACCTCGTGGGCGATGCCTGCCGCCAGGCCGCCCACGGTGGCCAGCTTCTCGGCGCGGAGGAGCTGGGACGCGAGCGCCCGCAGCTCGGTGACGTCCTCCAGCACGACGAGCACGCTCAGATCGGGCGAGGGGTGATCGAGCGGCACCGCGTGCACGGTGAAGAACGCTCCGGCGGGGCCGAGCGAGAGCGGCGGCTCCAGGATGCGGCGCACCGCCCCCGCGCCGCGGGCGTCTCGGATGAGACCGCGCAGCGCCTTGAGCGTCTCCGGCGTCGCCTCGGGGAACGCCTCCTCCAGCGTTCGCCCGGGCTGGGCGGCGGGGAGCCGCTCGCGCACCGCGCGGTTCGCCCCGGAGATGCCGTCGCGCTCGTCGAACGTGAGCACGCCGACCGGCGCGTTCTCCAGGATCTTCTCCGCCTTCTCGCGGAGGTGAGCGACCTGCTCGGCCGTCCGGAGCCGCTCCTTCACCGCGATCGTCCTGCGTGCGTTCAGGACGAGGTAGGCGGCGAGGCCTCCGAGGGCGGCGGCGAACGTCACCGCCAGCGCGAGCATCCGCTGGAAGATGGCACGCTCCTGGGCCTCGAGCGGCGCCGTGGAGTCGATCAGGGCCGCCGACCAGTGGCCGGCGTCCTGCGTCCGGATCGGCGCGTACACCGCCACCGCGTCCGCCTTCCCCAGGCCGAGGGTGTCCGCCTCGCGCGCGGGGATGATCCGCGTGCCGCTGTGCGCGGCACGCATGCGCTCGAGCACCTCGCGGAGCGACTCCGGAGCGTTCCCGCCCTCGATCGCCGCGAGGATGGCCGAGTCGGTGAGCGGCGTCATCCTGCCGTGAGGCCCGAACAGCACCAGCTTCGAGGCTTCGCCCGGGGCGACCACGCGAAGCCGCTCGAACCACGTCCGCTGGTCCACGAGCACGACCAGGGCGCCGCCCGGCCTCCCTTCCCGGGAGATCGGCGTGGCGAACGCGCGAAGCCAGGGGGCGGAGGCGTCGCCGACCGGCTCGGAGATCGCCATACCCTGGCGCTTGATCGCGTCCCGTGCCGTCGCCGCGAGCGCATCGCGGACGAGCCCGCGGGTTCCGAGCCTCGCCCCCTGGGGCGTGACGGCGACGAGCCGCTCGCGCCCATGGTCCTCGTAGACCGCGATCACCACGTACGACGGAACGACCGCGAGCAGCGCCTCGATCTCGCGCCGCTCGCCGCGCGGCGACTCCGGCGTGCTCACGAGGCGCGCGGCGAAGTCGAGGTGCTGGCCCATCGCGGCCAGCTCCGACTCGATCTCGCGAATGGCGATCCGGAGCCTGGAGAGGTGTTCGTCGGCGAACGTCGTCACGAGCGCGGCCCGGTCGCGCCGAGCCGCCTGCATGGCGAGCGCACCGACGGCCGTCATCACGGCCACCGCCGACGCCACGGCGATCCAGGTCCCGCGGTTCATCATCCCCCTCAGCGTACCGCCAACATGCGCTCGAGGCCCTGGGTATCGCCCTCGAGCCCTTGCGCCCGGCGCCGCGCGCGGATGAGCCGGCGCAGGAGCTCGTCGATCGAGGCCTGATCGGGGAGGTAGGCGTGCGCCGCGGTGCGACGGGTCCTCCCCACCCGCACGCCGATCGCCACCCCGCGGGCGCGGAACGCGTCCTCGTCCGTCCGGTCGTCGCCCACGAACAGGGCGCGCCCGTTCCTGTTACGGGCGAGGAGCGCCTGGAGCGCCTCTCCCTTGTCAGGCGAATCCGCGGGCGCGACCGTCACCACCGCACGGCCGGGGACGATCCGCGTTCCGGAGAGGGGCGAGACGGCCGCCAGGATCGCACGCCGTGCGTACGACCGAGACGGGGCGTGGCGGTAGTGGATGGAGATCGAGAAGCCGTTGTCCTCGACGTGGACGCCCTGGAGCGCCTCGACCGGCTCCCGCACCGCCTCGCGCCAGGCCGCCACGCGCCGGCGCAGCTTCAGATCGACGGGACCGAAGCCCGCCTCGGCGCCGTGGCTCCCGATCGTCGCCACGAGCGGGATCCGGGCGACCCGGGGTGCGAGGTCCGCCCGGGAGCGGCCGGAGATGACCGCGGTGGGATAGAGGAGCGCGGTGACCCGGAGCAGCGCCCAGGTCGAGAGGGCCATGCGCGCATCGGGAGGATGCGGCACGATCGGCGCGAGCGTGCCGTCGAAGTCGAAGGCCAGCAGGACGTCGCCCCGCGCCAGCTCGTCCAGCGTCGCTTCCCACTCGGTGTCCAGGATGCTCTTCACACGCTCTCCTCGTGAACTGCGTGGATCCCCAGCGCGAGCCGGCTGCTCAGCCGATCGCGCGCTCTCAGCTTCCCAGCCTCGGACAGCATCCGCCCGGCCCATCGGTACACGTTGAACTCGCTCACCTGGGCCCGGAGGGCGCGCAGGCGTTCCGCCTGCTCGGCGGAGGGCATCTCGAGCGCGGTCAGGATGGCCGCGCTCGCCTCCTCGAGATCGTACGGGTTCACGAGGAGCGCCTCGGTGAGCTCGCGGGCCGCACCGGTGAAGTGGCTCAGGATGAGCACCCCGCGCTCGTCGTCCCGCGCGGCCACGAACTCCTTGGCGACGAGGTTCATTCCGTCGTGGAGCGAGCTCACGTAGCAGAGATCCGCGGCCCGCATGTACCGGAAGACCGCGGCCGAGTCGTGGTGCGCCCGGAGGAGGACGATCGGCCGCCAGGTGCCGCGCGCGAACCGCTGGTTGATCCGCTGCGCCGCCGCCTCGATCTGCTCGTTGAGGGCGCGGTACTCGGGGATGAGCGTCCGGCTCGGGGCGGCGAGCTGAACGAACGTGAACTGGCCCTGGAGGTGCGGGAAGCGCTCCAGCGCCCGCTCCACCGCGAGCAGCCGCTCCTCGATCCCCTTCGTGTAGTCGAGGCGGTCCACGCCGACCCCGAGGCGCGCGTCCGACGCGAGCCCGAGCTCCGCGAAGACCGAGCGCCGGCACTCCACCACCGGCGGCGCGGACGCCGCCCAGCCGTTGGGCCATTCGATCGAGATCGGGTACGGCCGGACCAGGCACTCGTGACCGCGGTACACGACCGACATCCGCTCCCGATCGATCCGGGCCTCCAGGAACCGGTCCACGCCCTCGAGGAAGTTGTTGCAGTGCTGCTGGGTGTGGAAGCCGACGATGCTCGAACCGAGCAGCCCGTCGAGGAGCTCCCGCGCCCAGGGGCAGACGCCGAGCCGTTCCGCGTGCGGCCAGGGGATGTGCCAGAAGGTGATCACGGTGGCGCGGGGGAGGCGGCGGCGGACGTGCGCGGGGGCGAGCGCGAAGTGGTAGTCCTGGACGAGGACGATCGGGTCCGAGCCGTCCGACTCCTGGCGCACCGCGTCCGCGAACTTCGCGTTCACGGCGTCGTACTGCCGCCAGTCCTCGGCCCGGAACGCGGGCCGCGTGTACACCTGGTGGCAGAGCGGCCAGAGCCCCTCGTTGGAGAAGCCGTAGTAGTAGCCGCGCTCCTCCTCCTCGGAGAGCCACACGCGGTGGAGCGCGTACGTCTCCTCTCCCGGCGGGACGAGCACCTGGTTCTTGCGGTTCACGACCGTACGATCGGCGTTGCCGCTGCCGTGCGCGATCCAGACGCCGGAGCACGCCCGGAGCACGGGCTCGAGCGCGGTGACGAGGCCGCTGGCGGGGCGCAGCACCGAGACGGCTCCGTCCGGGCCGCGCTGGTGCACGTAGGGCTCACGGTTCGCGACCACGATGACGCTGTCCCCGTGCAGCCGCTCGCGCAGGACGTGCTGGAGCCGCTCGGGAGTCCACTTCCCTCCCCCGCCGCGCTCGTTCGCGACCTCGACCAGGGCGTCGCGGATGTCGGAGAGGAGGGGCGTGAACCGCGGGGCGACCCTGCTGCGCGGGGACGCGTCGAAGCGCCCGAGCGAGATGAGCCGGCGCATCTCCTCCGTCCAGCTCGACCAGCTGAAGCGGCGCATGAACAGCGCCGCGGCCGAGGCGAGGACCGACACGACCGCGAAGACGATCATCGTGAAGCGGCGCATGGACGCTTCGCGCCGGGCGACGAAGCTCAGATCGTGCACGATGACGAGCTGGGCCGTCGTCTGCTCCTCGTCCCGGAGCGGCGTCACGGAGAGATGAACGAGCCCGTCGCCCAGATCCTGGAAGGTCTCCAGCGGCTCGTTGCGCTCGGGGCCGAACTCCTCCGGCCTGCGCTCCGCGATCCGCTCGCAGGCGTAGGAAGGCGGCAGCGCCTCGGTCCGGGCGAGGGTCTTCATCTGCGCCGAGCAGAGGGCGGCGGCCATCACGCGATCGTCGCGGGTGAGATCGTTGAGGAGCGCCGAGAACCTCCGCCGCTCGTTCGACTTCACGTGCGCGACGAGACTCTCCCGCGCCCCGCTGGCGGCGATCCGCGCCCGCGCGGACACGTCCCGCATGAACCAGCTCCGGGTCGTGTCGTTGATGAGCGTGGTCGCACCCCAGGCGAGGGCGCCGAGGACGGCGAGGAGGGGCAGGAGCACTCGAATCATCGTCACCTCGTGCTTCGTCGTTGCTTCTTGCCAGGGTTACCGTGGCGTATTGCAAGGGTCGGCGGCGCGGGGACTTCGACGGTCCGGGCTTGCGCGTTCCCGGGGCCCCGAGTGCAGGAACCCGGCCGAACGCCGGCCGTACCGTCGACGGTCGAATCGCGCCGGGTGCCGCGCGGGCTCGCGTCAGTGACCGGCACCCGCCTGTGTCTCGGCACGCCCGTCGCCCCTCGCGCGGGCGTTCGCGGCCTCCTCGGCGTGGGCGGCGAAGGGTCGAAGGAGCGCCGTCAGCTCCATCGGAAGCAAGATCTTGGTGGCGGGGTTCGCGCCCAGCGATCGCAACGCCTCGAGGTACTGAAGGCTCATCGTGTTGCTGTCCACGCCCCGCGCGACCGCGAATACCTTCTCCAGGGCGAGCGCGTACCCCTCCGCGCGCAGGATGGCCGCCTGCCGATCGCCCTCGGCCTGGAGGATGACCGCCTGCCTCTGCCCCTCGGCCACCCGGACCGCGGCGTCTCGTCGGCCGTCGGCCTCGGTCACCGTGGCGCGGCGACTCCGCTCTGCGGACATCTGCCGGGTCATGGCCTCCTGGATCTCGCGCGGCGGGGTGATCTCGCGGATCTCCACCGCGGAGATCTTGATCCCCCAGCGATTCGTCACGTCGTCGAGCTTGCCGCGGAGGGCCTCGTTGATCGCCTCGCGCTTCGCGAGCACGTCGTCGAGCGGCATCCCGCCCACGACCGCGCGCAGGGTGGTGATGGCGATGCCCCGCGCCGCGCCCTCGTAGTCCTCCACGTTGAGCACGCTCGGAACCGCGTCGACGATCTTCGAGTACACGAGGAAGTCGATCGAGAGGTGCGCGTTGTCCTCGGTGATCGTGGTCTGGGGCGGCACGTCGAAGAAGCGCTCGCGCAGGTCCACCCGGATGCCGCGGTCGACGAAGGGGATCAGCAGGACGAGCCCCGGCCCGCGCTCGCCCACGAACCGCCCGAGGCGCAGCACCACGAGCCGCTGGTACTCCGGCACGATCCGGACCGCCAGCACGAGCAACACCCCCAGGAGCGCCAGCACCACCACCGCACCGACGAGGTTCGTGTCCACGCGCCGCTCCCTCCCTTCCGCTCCCGGAGATTGCTCACGCCGCCGCGGACGGGAGCCGCTGCTTCGCGCCCGGACGCGCCCGTCGTTAGCTTTGCGGCGAGGCAGCCTCCATGCGCTCCCGCCCCTACCGCCGCCGCACGCGGCGCGCCCTCCTCGGCGCTGCGCTGGTCCTGCTCGGCCTGAGTGCGCTCGCACGGCCGGCCGGCGAGCCTCGCGGGCGACGGGCGGTGCGCGTGGTGGAGATCGAGGGGGTGGTGAGCCCCATAGCGGCCCGGTACCTCTCGCGCGCCCTGGAGCAAGCGGAGGCCGACGAGGACCGGGCGCTGGTGCTCCGGATCGACACGCCCGGCGGGCTCCTCGAGTCCACGCGCGAGATGACCGGGGCGATGCTGGGCGCGCGCGTGCCGGTGATCACCTGGGTCGGACCCACGGGCGCCCGGGCGGCCTCCGCCGGAATGTTCCTGCTCGTCGCGGGCAACGTCGCCGCGATGGCCCCAGGCACGCACGTGGGCGCGGCCCACCCGGTGCAGGCAGGAGGCGAGTCTCCGGAAGGCGCCATCGGCGACAAGGCGGTGAACGACGCGGCGGCGATGGCCCGCGCCATCGCCGGCGAGCGGGGCCGGAACGCGGCGTGGGCGGAGGAAGCCGTCCGGAAGAGCGTCAGCGCCACCTCGGCAGAGGCGCTGGAGCGCGGGGTCGTAGATCTCCTCGCCCCCGACCTCGACACGCTCCTCGACCGCGTGCACGGGCGGACGGTGATCACGGCGGCGGGGGAGCGCCGGCTCGAGACGCGCGGGGCCGAGATCGTCCGCGCGCCCATGAGCCTGCCGGAGCGGCTCCTCCAGGCGATCCTCCACCCGAACGTCGCCTACCTGCTGTTCACGCTCGGGCTCATCGGCCTCGTCGCCGAGCTCTACAACCCGGGCATGCTCTTCCCCGGCATCACCGGTGGGATCTCGCTCCTGCTCGCGTTCACCGCGTTCGGCGCCTTGCCCGTGAGCTGGGCGGGCGTCGCGCTGGTGATCCTCGGGGTGGCGCTGCTCGGAGCCGAGCTCCTCACCGAGGGGATCGGAGTCCTCGGCGTCGGCGGCGTGGTCGCGTTCGTCGCGGGGTCGCTGATCCTCTACCGGCCGGGCGATCCGCTCGAGCCCGCGCGCCGGGACTTCGCCGTCAGCGGCTGGCTCGTGGCCCTCGTCGCCTCCGCCCTCGTCGCGCTCCTCGTCATCGTGGGGCGGGCGCTCCTTCGCAGCCGGCGGAGCCGCGTCATGACGGGGGAGGAGGGTCTTCGCGGGCGGACCGGCGTCGCCGCGACCGACCTCGGGCCCACGGGGACTGTCCTCCTCGACCGGGAGGCCTGGAGCGCGGTGAGCGAGGATGGCCCCGTTCCCCGCGGTACGCCCGTGAGGATCCTCGGGGTCCGCGGAGTGCAGCTCCGGGTCGAGCGTGCGCCGGAGCCGTGATGCGCGCCTCGAGGCCTGGACGCGGAGAGCACGCCAGACGCTCGACCGTGGAGCCCGCTCACCCACGCGACAGTGCGAGACCGTGGCGCCGAGCGACCGCCACGTCCACCGGAGCGGATGCGAGGACGCACTCCGCTGCGCTCGCCGAGAGAGACCGCGCGAGGCCGGCGCGCCCACGCGTGCCGACCACGACGAGATCGGCGCGTTCCGCCTCGGCGGCGCGCACGATCCGAACGCAAGGATCGCCTGGGGCGACGATCGTGCGATCGATCCGGACCGCGGGGTCCAGCTCTCGCGCGAGATCCTGGAGATACCCCCGCGCCTCGTCCTCGAGCTCCGGAGCCGAGCCCAGCCAGCTCTCGAACGGGACGTTGTAGGCGTGGAACAAGGTCAGCGGCCGCGACGGGGCGAGGCGGGAGGCGAGCTCCGCCGTTCCCGCGGCGGCGATCGTGCGGTCCACCGCGCACAGCACGCGCCGGTGCTCGCCGGAAGCCTCGCGCCGCACCACGAGCACGGGGAGCTCCGCCCAACGCAGGAGGCGCGCGATCGTACCGCGCGGCGTGCCGTCGAAGCGGACGGCCGGAGGCCCGACCACGATGAGCTCCGCGCGCGCGCGCCACGCCGCGCGCACGATCTCGCGGGCGGGCCACCCTTCCGCGACACGGACGACGAGCTGCAGCTCCAGCAGCCCGAGGTCCCGCGCGACCTCGCCGGCCTCCGCGAGCGCCTCTGCCAGCGAACGGCGGACCTCCGGCTCCTGGGGCCGCCGCCGGGAGGGCCAGGGGGACCGAACGTGCAGGATCTCGAGGCGCGCCCCTCGGGCGAGCGGAACGCGCAGGGCGCGGCGGAGGGCGCGCCGCCCGGAGTCGTCCAGTGCGGAGGCCACGAGGATCCGCTCGAAGGAGCGCGCGGCTGCGAGGAGCGGGGCCGCCTGCGTCGACACGGGGTCCATGTCTCACGACCTTTCGGCGCTCGGTCGGCGACAAGGTCACCATGCCGCGAGTCCATTGCATGCTCCCGCCGGGTCGATCAGCACGCAATCTGTTCCGAAATCGGCACGGGCGGGGGCGCGAAGGCCTTGCAGGGGCGACCGTCTGTACGCATCGTCAGGCGGCTCCGTGGGAGTGGACGACCGCGGACGAGCAATGACCCATCGAGGACCTTCATGGCGTCGCCCGTCGCGATCCTTGTCCTGGCGCTCCTCGCGCTGCTCGCGCCGGGGCTGGCGCGCGTCCTTCCGCGGGGCGGAGGGGTGCTCCTTGCGCTCGCGGTCGCCGGGGTCGGAGCGTTCCTGGCCGTCGCGCCGTCGGGCCCCGTGACCGAGCCGTGGTCGTATCCCTGGCTTCCCTCGGTGGGTCTCACGCTCAGCTTCCGGCTGGACGGCCTGGGCCTCGTCTTCGCGCTGCTCGTGACCGGGATCGGCGCGCTGATCGTCGCGTACGGCTGGAGCTACCTGGCGCACGCACCGGAACGAGGGCGCGGCATGGCGAATCTCCTCGCCTTCGCCGCCTCGATGCTCGGGCTCGTGCTCGCGGACGACGTGATCCTCCTCTACGTCTTCTGGGAGCTGACGAGCGTGACCTCCTGGCTCCTCATCCAGTTCCACCACGAGCGCGCCGAGGCCCGCATGGCCTCCTGGCAGGCGCTCCTCGTCACCGCGGGCGGTGGCCTGTCGCTGCTCGCCGGGGCCGTGCTCCTCTCCCTCGCTGCGGGCACCGCGCGCATCTCCGAGATCGTCGCCGCCGCACCGGCGCTCGCGAGCCACCCATGGCTCCCCTGGATCGCGGTCCTCGTCCTCGCCGGCATCCTCACGAAGTCCGCCCAGGTCCCGTTCCAGGGCTGGCTCCCGCGGGCAATGGAGGCGCCCACCCCCGTGAGCGCGTACCTGCACGCGGCGACCATGGTGAAGGCGGGGATCTACCTCGCGCTCCGGCTCCTCCCGGTCCTCGCGGTCGCCGCGCCGTTCCGGGTCGGGCTGCTCGTCGCCGGGGCGGCGTCGTTGCTCCTCGGGGCCGGACAGGCGCTGTTCGAGGCGGACCTGAAGCGCGTCCTGGCCTACACCACCGTGAGCGGCCTCGGGCTCGTCCTTCTCCTCGTTGGTGTCGGTACGCCCGCGGCCGTCCACGCCGCGCTCGCGTACCTGCTCGCGCACGCGCTGTACAAGGGCGCGCTGTTCCTCGTCGCAGGTGCGGTCGACCACGCCACCGGCACGCGCGACACTGACGAGCTCTCCGGGCTGAGCCGGGCGCAGCCCCTCGTCGCCGCGGCCGCCGCGCTCGCCGCCCTCTCGATGGCGGGTGTCCCCGTGACCCTCGGGTACGTCGCGAAGGAGGCGGCGTACGGGGGCCTCCTGGAAGCGGGCCGGCCGCTCGTCCTCGGCGGGCTGGTGATCGGCAGCGCGCTCCTGGGCGTGAGCGCCGCGGTCGTCGGGTGGTTCCCCTTCCGTGCGCGGCGCGGGGTCAGGGCGACGGAGGCGCACGCGGTCTCCCCGGCGCTCTGGGTTCCGCCCCTCGCGCTCGCCGTGCTCGGGGTCGCGCTCGGGCTGGCCTCACCCGTAGCCGACCGGGTGGTCGCGGCCGCCTCGGCAGACGTCCGGCCCGGGAGCGTGGAGGCCCTCGCGTTGTTCCACGGCTGGGCGGGCGCTGCGCTCTCGGCGGGCACGATCGCCCTCGCCCTCCTGCTCCTCCTCGCGCGGCCACGACTCCGGCACGCGCTCGGCGCTGCGGTGTCGGGCGCTTCCACGGAGCTCTTCCGGCGCGCGCTCCGCGGGCTGGAGGCAGCCTCCAAGCTCCACACGCGATCGTTGCAGACGGGGTCCCTCCGGCAATACCTCGGCGTCACCTTCGCCGTGTCCGCGATCCTGCTCGCCACCGGGTTCCTCCGCTGGGGTGTCGGACCGGCCTGGCGTCTCGGCGCACCGCGCGCGCCGGAGCTGCTGCTCGGGGGCCTCGCCATGGCCGCCGCGGTGGCGGCCGTGGCGGCCCGCTCGCGGATCGCCTCGATCGTCGCGCTCGGCGCGGTCGGCTACTCCATCGGCCTCCTGTTCCTGCTCTTCGGGGCGCCCGACCTGGCGATGACCCAGATCGCCATCGAGACGGTGACCGTGATGGTGCTCCTCCTCGCCTTCCGCCACCTGCCCCACTTCAGCCGGCTCTCGTCGTGGGCCTCGAGGTCCCGCGACGTCGTGGTCGCGTGCGCCGTCGGTGCGCTCATGACCCTGCTCGTGCTCGCCGCGACCCGCACCCGGCCTCCGGACCCGATCTCGGACTATCACCTCGCGCAATCGGTGCCCGGGGCCCACGGCGGGAACGTGGTGAACACGATCCTGGTCGACTTCCGCGGGCTCGACACCCTGGGCGAGGTGACGGTGCTGGCGATCGCCGGCTTCGGGATCGTGGCCCTCCTGAAGCTCCGGCCGAGGCACGACGCGTGAGCTCGATCATCGTCCAGACCGCGGCGCGCGCGATCGAACCGCTCCTCCTCGTGCTGGCGGTCTACCTGCTCCTCGCGGGTCACGACGAGCCGGGGGGCGGCTTCGTGGGCGGGCTGGTCGCGGCCGGCGCCCTCACGCTCCATACCATCGCCTTCGGCGTCGCCTCTGCGCGCCGAGCGTTGCGGCTCGACCCCCGGACGCTCGCCGGCGTCGGGCTCGTCGTCGCGCTCGCCGCCGTCTGGGCGGGTGCGCTGGCAGGAGCGCCGCCGATGACCGGATTGTGGATCGACCTGCCCGCAGGGAGCCCGGTGAAGGCGCTCGGGACACCGGTTCTCTTCGACGCAGGGGTCTTCCTGGTGGTGCTCGGGACGGCGCTCAACGGCATCTTCAGCCTGGCGGAGGAGGAGGTCTGATGTCCGAGCCCTGGCTCGCCCTCGTGGTCGGCGTGCTCTACGCGACCGGCGTGTACATGATGCTTCGCCGGAGCGTGGTGAAGCTGCTCATCGGCATTGCGCTGCTCTCGCATGCCGCCAACCTGCTCGTCTTCTCCGCGGCCGGGGTGGTGCGCGGCCGCCCGCCCATCGTGGGCGCGGGCGCCGCCCCGGCGGCGTCCGCCGATCCGCTGCCGCAGGCGCTGGTGCTCACCGCCATCGTCATCAGCTTCGGCGTGCTCGCCTTCGCCATCGCCCTCCTCCACCGCGCCCATCAGGAGACGGGCACCGACGACGTCGACCGCTTCGATGCGCCCGAGTCATGAACGTGCTCGTCGCCCTCCCCATCCTGATCCCGCTCACCACGGCGGCCCTCTCGTTCGCCGCCTGGCGAAGCCCGCGCGCCCAGACCGTCCTGTCGCTCGCCGGCGGCGCGGGCCTCCTCGCCAGCACGATCGCCCTGGTCGCGGCCGTCCATCGCGGCGGCATCCTCTCGCTCCAGGGCGGAAGCTGGCCGGCTCCCTTCGGGATCACGCTCGTGGCGGACGGGCTCGGGGCGCTCATGGCCCTGCTCGCCGGGATCATCGGGGTGGCGGTCCTCGTCTACTCGCTCGACGACGTGGATCGGCAGCGGAAGGCGTTCGGCTATCACCCGCTCGTGCATCTCCTCCTCGCCGGCGTCTGCGGGGCGTTCCTCACCGGCGACCTCTTCAACCTGTACGTCTGGTTCGAGGTGTTGCTCATCGCCTCCTTCGTCCTCCTGACGCTCGGGGGCCGCCGGGAGCAGGTGAAGGGCGGCCTCCACTACGTGGCCCTCAACCTGATCTCGTCCGCGCTCTTCCTCGCGGGGGCCGGGATCCTCTACGGCCTCACGGGCACGCTCAACCTGGCCGACCTCTCGGTCCGGCTCGCGCAGGCGGACGATCCCGGGCTCGTCACCACCGCGGCCCTCCTCTTCTTCGCGGCGTTCGGGATCAAGGCGGCGGTCTTCCCGGTCTTCTTCTGGCTGCCGGCGTCGTATCACACGCCGCCGGCGGCCGTGTCGGCGCTGTTCGCGGGGCTCCTCACCAAGGTGGGCGTCTACGCGCTGTTCCGGGTCTTCACGCTCCTCTTCCGCCAGGACGTGTCCTTCACCCACGGGCTCATCGTGGGAATCGCCGCGGCCACGATGGTGAGCGGCGTGCTCGGGGCCGCGTCGCAGTCGCACGTGCGCCGGATCCTGGCGTTCCACATCGTGAGCCAGATCGGCTACATGCTGCTCGGCCTCGGGCTGTTCGTGCCCCTCGCGCTCGCCGGCGCGATCTTCTACGTGGCGCACCACATCGTCGTGAAGACGAACCTGTTCCTCCTCGGAGGCCTCGTCGGCCGTCTCGGCGGCACCGAGGAACTGGCCCGCGCGGGTGGGCTCTGGGCGCGGCGACCGCTGCTGTCGCTGCTCTTCCTCGTCCCGGCGCTCTCGCTCGCCGGCATCCCACCGCTCTCCGGGTTCCACGCGAAGCTGTTCCTGGTGCGGGCCGGCCTCGAGGAAGGGCGCTGGGTGGTCGTGGCGATCACGCTCGCCGTGAGCCTCCTCACGCTCTACTCGATGACGAAGATCTGGAACGAGGTCTTCGCCAAGGCGAAGCCGGGAGGCATCCCCTCGGCACCGATCACGCGCGGCGCACTCGCTCTCCGGCTGGCCCCGAGCGTCGCGCTCGCCGCCCTCACCCTGCTCGTCGGCCTCGTCCCGAGCCTCCTCTTCACCCTTTCGCAGCGCGCCGCGGAGCAGCTCCTCGATTCGAGCGCCTACGTCGCCGCCGTCCTGGGAGGTGCTCCATGATGCTCGTGTTCTGGCACGCGCTCCTGGCCTGGATCTGGACGGCGCTCACCGAGCAGTACACCGCCGCGAACTTCGTGCTCGGGCTCGTCCTCGCCCACCTCGCGCTCCGCTTCTCGACGACCGAGCGCGCGCGGATCCGCAAGACCGGCCCCGCGCTCCGGTTCGCCGCCTTCTTCTTCAAGGAGCTGTTCGTGAGCGCCGTGCGGGTGGCTCACGACGTGCTGACGCCACGCCCTCGCATGCGGCCGGCGATCGTGGCCGTTCCCCTGGACGTCCGCACCGACGGCCAGATCACGCTCCTCGCGATCCTCATCACCCTCACGCCCGGCACCCTCGCCCTCGACGTCTCGCCCGATCGCGGGACGCTCCTCGTCCACGCGATGTTCGCCGCCGACGCCGATCGCGTCCGCCACGAGATCAAGCACGGGTTCGAGCGCCGGATCCTGGAGCTGGCCCGATGACCCCGCTCCTCCCGCCCCCGATCCTGTACGCCGCCTGTGCGCTCGTCGGGGGCGCGTTCCTGCTCACCTTCTCCCGCCTCCTCCGAGGTCCGAGCTCGGCGGATCGCGTGGTCGCGCTCGATCTCATGGCCGCCCTGACCGTGGGAGCCATCGGCCTCCAGTCGATCGCCACGGGCTCGCACCCTTCGCTGCGCGTCGCGACCGTTCTGGCGCTGGTCGCCTTCCTCGGCACCGTGGCCTTCGCGACCTTCATCGCCCGGAGGCGCGCGTGACGACCGTGATCGCCTCGGTGGCCGTCCTCGTCGGCGCGGGCTTCATGTTCGTGGCCGCGCTCGGGGTGGCGCGCATGCCGGATCTCTTCACGCGGATGCAGGCCGCCACCAAGGCGACGACGGTCGGCGTGCTCCTCGTGATGTGCGGCGTCGCCGTCGCCCACCTGGAGACCTCCGTGACGATCCGCGCGGCGCTCATCGCGGGGTTCTTCCTCCTCACCTCCCCCGTGGCGGCACACGCCATCGCGCGCAGCGCTCACGTCCGCGACGTGCCGCTCGCGCCTGGGACGGTTGTCGAGAACCCGGAGAGGCGCACGCCGCGCCCCGCGGATGCGCATCCGCCGGAACCGTCTCGCGCCACGCCTCCGCATTGAGGACCCTCGGGTCGGCGGCCTGGACGGCGGGCGAGGCCGACGGGCAGGGTGGGATTCCAGCAGGTCCCGGATTAGGGACCGACGGCCATGAACGAGCATCGGTTCCAGGGGCTCGCACGCCAACTGCTGTCACGCGATCCGAGGTTCGCGGTCCTCCTCCACGTTCGCTGCGAGCGCCTGCGCGGTGGCATCAGCGCGTACGCCGTGCATGGCGTCACGGCGGTCTACCGGGACGGGACCGGCCGCCGCCGGACCGCCGCATGGGTCGTGAAGGAGCTCCGCGGCGTGGAGCGCCGCGAGGCGGACGTCTACGCGAGCCTGTCGGCCCACCCGGCGTCCCTCGCACCTCGGCTCGTCTCGGCCCTCCCGGGTCACGAGAGCACGACGCTCGTCCTCGAGCGGGTGACTCCGGCCGAGCGGTGGCCCTGGCGAGACGCTTCCCGGGCCGCTTCCGTCCTCCAGCTCGCCGCAGGGCTGCACGAGGCCTCGCTCGGTCCGGTCGCGCCCTGGGGGTACGACGCGGAGCTGCACGCAATGGCCGCGTCGACCGCCCGTCTCGTCGCGGTGGCGCGTCGGGACGAGGTGCTGCCGATCGACGGCGCCAGCGCCAGGGCGGTCCGGCGGATCGCCGACGACCTGCCGGAGGTGCGGCGCACGCTCCTCGGCGCCGGCCCATTTCCGCCGACGCTCATCCACGGCGACCTGCACCCCGGGAACGTGATCCTGGCGAGAGAGGCCGGCGCGCTCTCGCCGAAGCTCATCGACTGGGGCCGCGCCCGGACGGGCTCGCCGCTCGAGGATGTCGCCTCCTGGATCCAGAGCCTCGGCTGCTGGGAGCCCGTCGCCCGCCTCCGCCACGACACGCTGCTCGCTGCGTACCTGCGCGCACGCGGATCCCCCGGACCGATCCCGGCCCACGTGCGCGAGGCGTGCTGGCTCGCCGGCGCCTGCAACGCGCTCGCGGGCGCGCTCCGCTACCAGGTCCTCGCGGCCTCCGATCGCTCGCTGATCCGGCCGCGCCGTGCGGGCGCGCTGCGGGCGGTGCGCGACTGGCTCCGGATCATGCGGCGGGCGGCGGCGATGTGGCGGGCGCACCCGCGGAGGCTGCGAGGTGCGCACGCTCCGAGCCCTCGGCCGCCGGGCGGCGGAGCAGCGAGGTGAACCGCAGAGCCGCCGCGCCGCCGATCCCGGCCAGCAGCGAACCCCCCAGGATCCCGACCTTCGCCTGCTCGAGGAGCTCCGGGTGGCCCGGGAAGGCGAGCGTCGCGATGAAGAGCGCGACGGTGAAGCCGATGCCCGCGACGAGAGCGACGCCCAGGAGCTTTCCATACGAGGCACCTCCCGGCATCGGCGCGAGCCGGGCCCGGACCGCCACCGCCGTGAACGAGAAGATCCCCACGAGCTTGCCGACCACGAGTCCCGCCGCCGTGCCGACCGACACGGGCCCGAGGAGCTGCGCAAGCTCGAGCTGGCGCAGATCGACCCCCGAGTTCGCGAGCGCGAAGACGGGCATGACGACGTAAGCGACCCAGGGGTGGAGCAGGTGGACGAACCGGGTGAGGGGTGGCTCGAGGTCCTCGAGCGCACCTTCGATCTGCAGGAGCGCGTCCGACTCCAGGTCCGGCTCCGAGGAACGCTCGAGCAGCTTCGCCGTGTAGTCCGCCAGGGCCGCGAGCGCGACCCGCGGCTCGGTGCGAGACCGGGCCGGGATGGCCAGCCCGACGACGACGCCGGCGATGGTGGCGTGGATGCCCGCGTGGTGGAGCGCGTACCAGAGGAGCGCGCCGGCCAGGGCATAGGCGAAGCCGTTCCTCACGTGCGCGCGCGACATCGCCACCAGGAGGGCAGTGACGCCAAAGGCGGCGAGGAGCCACGACACGTCGACGCCGTGGCCGTAGAAGATCGCGATGACGAGGATCCCCCCGATGTCGTCGAAGATGGCCAGGGCGGTCACGAAGACGATGAGGCCGTACGGCACGCGCGAACGGAGCAGCTGCAGGACCCCGATGCAGAAGGCGATGTCCGTCGCCATCGGGATCCCCCAGCCGTGCGCGCCGGGACCGCCCCAGTTGAACGCGGTGAAGAGGAGCGCGGGCGCGACCATCCCGCCCAGCGCCGCGATCGCCGGGAGCAACGCCTGCGCGCGGGTGCGGAGCTCGCCCACCGCGAGCTCGCGCTTGATCTCCATCCCGACGACGAAGAAGAAGAGCGTCATCAGCCCGTCGTTGACGAGCTGGTGCAGGGTGAAGGTGACGACGACCGGCCCGCCGCCGATCGTGAGCGGGTACGAGAAGACGCCGTGGTAGCTTGCGGCGCCGCCGAGGTTCACCCAGGCGAGCGCGACGACCGCGGCGGCGAGCAGGATGATCCCGCTCGCTGCCTCCAGCGCGAGGAAGGCGCGGATCGGCGCGACGGCTGCGCGGAACAGTGTTCGTACAGGAGCGCCGGGGGTCGTGGGCATTTGAGCACGAGACGGGTGGAGCAGCGGCCCGACTGCTCCGGATCCTGCGGCGCGCCATTGGTCGCCACACCCGGCGAAGAGCCTTAGGACGGAGAGGCCGCGGGTGTCAACGGTGCGGGAGGTGCCTCGACCACCCGCGAACTCGACGCCCCCTTGGACGCGACGGTAGTGCCGCGAGCGCCGTCACGCGTACCCTCACCGCCCGTGACCGTCCTCCGACGGTCAGCCCGAGGCGACGAAGCCGCTCGTCAGCCGTTCGGCGAGGTGTCCGGATAGGGCCATCTCACTCGACCCTGAGTCGCGCAGACCCACGACGGAGTCCTCGCGTCGGGCGCGGAGCGATCACGTTTCCATGGGTGAGACCTCCGCCGACACCAGCGGAACGCCCGCGTCCGATCCGGGAAAAGCGTCCGCCGCGCAGGCACCTCACGCGAGCCGTCATGCTCGATCTCGCCGCGCGGCGTCCGCCGAACGTCCACGAGCTCGCTGCGCGGCCGGGTGGGAGGAACCCATCGTATGGCACGGAGAGTGCTCTCCGAGTCCCCGGCAAGGGGGACACAATGGGACGTCGCCTCAACGCCCGCACCACGCTCGTCGGCTCCTTCGCCGTCGCCGCCGTCGCGACGGTCGCGCTGACGGTCGTGGGGCTCCTCTCGCTCCGCTCGTTCGCGCAGCAGCCGCCGGGCGGAGGCGTCGCGTCCGCAGCGGCCGTCGTCGCCGCCGCCGGCCTCGTCGCGGTCCTGGCGATCGCGGGCGCCGCCTGGCTCGCGGCCTCCTCGATCGCGCAGGGTCAGACGCGGCTGGTCGCCCAGGCGCGGATCGTCCTCGACGCGGTCGAGCGAGGCCAGCTCGACGCCCGCGCGGACCCCTCCGCGGTGCCCCTCGAGCTCCGCCCCGTTCTCGATGGGCTGAACCGGATCGCCGACGCGCTCCGCGAGCCCATCGCGCTCGCGACGGAGTACTCGGTGCGACTGGCCGACGGAGAGGTGCCGCCTCCGGTCGCCGACTCCGGCGCCGGCGAGCTCGGCCGCATGAGGCAGGCGCTGAACGCGCTCGTCCGCGCCGCCGAGCAGCGGGCGAAGGACGCCGGCGCGCTCAGGGGGACGCTGGACGGGCTGGTGGAGCCGCTCCGGCTGGCGGCGTCGACGGCCGAGCGGCTCGGCCGCGGAGAGATCCCCGAGAAGATCGGCGCGGACCTGCCGGGAGAGCTGGGACGGCTGGCGCACGGCCTCGACGCCTGCATCGACGCGATCCAGGCGCTCGCCACGGACGCCCGCGGCCTGGCGCAGGCCGCCGTCGAGGGACGCGTGTCCGTGCGCGCGGACACCTCTCGGCACCAGGGCCGGTTCCGGGAGATCGTGGCCGGCACGAACGCGGCGCTGGACGCGGTGGTGGGCCCGCTCTCGACGGCCGCGACCTGCGTCGAGCGGATCGCGCGCGGCGAGATCCCGGGCCACGTGGCGGAGAGGTGGTCCGGAGAGCTGGTGTTCCTGAAGGAGGGCCTCGATCACTGCATCGACGCGGTGAACGCGCTCGTCCGCGACACCGACGTCCTGGTCCAGTTCGCGCTGGCGGGGAAGCTCGAGACCCGCGCCGACGTCTCGCGCCACAAGGGAGACTTCGCCCGCATCATCCAGGGCGTCAACCAGACCCTGGACGCGGCCGTCGCGCCGGTGATCGAGAGCGCTCGCGTCCTGGAGAAGCTCGCGGAGCGCGACCTCCGCGGCCGGGTCATGGGCCGGTTCATGGGGGATCACGCCCGCATCACCGACGCGGTGAACAACACCAGCGGCGCGCTCCACGACGCGATCCGGCAGGTGGCCCTGGCGGTGAAGCAGGTGTCGGGAGCGGCCACCCAGATCGCCACCTCCTCGCAGTCCGTCGCCGCGGGCGCCTCGCAGCAGGCCTCCGCGCTCGACGCCATCTCCTCCTCGATCGAGAACGTGTCCTCGATGACCAGCAAGGCGGCCGAGAACGCCCGGCTCGCGTCGACGCTGGCCGAGGCCGCCCGGACCGCCGCCGGGCACGGGACCCAGGCGGTGGAGCAGCTCCAGGGCGCGATGGGCAAGATCCGCCAGTCCGCCGAGGGCACGGGACAGATCATTCGAGACGTCTCGGACATCGCGTTCCAGACCAACCTCCTGGCCCTCAACGCGGCGGTGGAGGCCGCCCGGGCCGGCGAGGCAGGCCGCGGCTTCGCGGTGGTGGCGGAGGAGGTGCGGTCGCTGGCCCTTCGCGCGAAGCAGGCCGCCACCCGGACCGAGGACCTGATCCGCCAGTCCGTGAAGGAGACGGAGGAGGGCGAGGCGTCGGCGCGGAAGGTGGCGGAGGCCCTGGTCCAGATCGCGCAGGGCGTCTCCAGCGCTACCGACGCGGTCTCCGAGATCGCCGGGCTCTCCCGCGACCAGGCCTCGCGCATGGGCGAGGTCGCCACCGCCATCTCGGAGATGGAGAAGATCACCCAGCAGAACGCGGCCAGCGCCGAGGAGTCGTCCTCGGCCGCCTCCGAGCTCTCCGGCCAGGCCGAGGAGCTGGCCGCCATGGCCGGGAGCTTCCGGCTCGAGGAGCGGTCCTACCGGATCGGCTTCTCCAATCCGTCCGTGGCCAACAGCTGGCGGCGGGCTATGGTCGAGATGCTCGAGGCGGAGGTCGCCAAGCACCCCGGGCTCGAGCTGGTGCACAAGGACGCGAAGGACGACCCCGCGCGCCAGGCCCGCGACGTGGAAGATCTGCTGCAGAGCGGGATCGACCTGCTGCTCATCTCGCCCGCCGTCCCGGACGCCCTGAACGGCGTCATCGAGAAGGCGCACGGCCGCGGCATTCCGGTGATCGTGTTCGACCGGCGGTGCACCACGGAGCGGTACACCACCATGGTCGAGACCGACGACGTCCGGAACGGTGAGATCGCCGCTCGGCGCCTGGTGGAGCTGCTCACCCAGAAGCTCGGCGCGCCCCGGGGCGACGTGGTCATCATCCGCGCCGCCCTCGGGACGGGGCCGGAGATCGACCGGCACCAGGGGATCATGAGCGTGCTGTCGGGGTACCCGGAGATCCGGGTCATCGCCCAGCCCGCCGCGGACTACCAGCGGGAGAAGGGCGCCGCCGCCATGAAGGAGGTGCTGCGAGCGCACCCGCACATCGACGCGGTGATCTCTCACGACGGCGCCTCCAGCGCCGGCGCCTACGAGTCGATCGAGCGCGCCGGGCGTGGCGGCGAGATGGTGTTCGTCGGGATCGACGGCTACAACGGCATGCTGAAGCTCATCAAGGCCGGGAAGGTCGATTCGACGGTCCTGTTCCCGGCGGGCCTGGGGGTGGAGGCGCTCCTGGCCGGGCTGCGGATCCTGCACGGCGAGAAGATCCCGAGGCGGGTGAAGCTCCCCAACATCCGGGTCACGCAGGCGAACATCGATGCGTACGTCGATCCGGCGCTGCCGGATGATGCGTGGACGTACTGAGAAGGACGCGCCGGCAGCGGCGACCGCTGCCCGAGAGGAGCGCAGCCCGGCGAGGAGCGCGGGGACATCGTCGTATGGCGCATGGGGTTCTCGCCATGACCGCCCTGAGCTGGCGCGAGGTCGACTTCCCCGGGGTGGTCCTGGCGGGGCTCGTGGCCGGCTACGTGATGGCCGTGGCCGGGCTCTGGGCGGGGCGGGTCCCCGGGCTCTCCGGGGTGGACATCGCCGACTTCGGAAGGCGCTACATGGTCTCCGATCGACCGAGCGCCTGGTTGTTCGGCCTCGGTGCACACCTCGCGAACAGCGTCCTGCTGACGTTCCTCTGGGCATCGGTGATCGTGCCGAACGTGCCCGGGCCCCGCTTGCTCGTGGGCGTCGGCTTCGGCGTGGCGCTCGCGTTCACGCTCGCCGGCGCTCTCGTCGCGCCGATGTCGGGACTCGGCTTCCTCGGGCGCAAGACCCGGGGTGCGGGGTTCGCCGTCACGAACGTGATCATGCATGTGGTGTGGGGCGTCCTCGTCGGCCTCATCTACGTGCCCCGATGACGAGCGGCGTCGTGCATCCCCTCGAGATCCTCCACGGCGGAGGGACGGCGCTGGCGTGCGCACCGAGCGGCGAGCTGCAGGCCGATGCGCTGCACGGGTTCTTTGCCGGTGACACGCGGGTCCTCTCGTCCTATCGCCTCGCCATCGCCGGCCATCCCTGGACCATGCTCGCGCGATCGCGGCCGGGAGCGTCCGCCGCGCAGTGGGACCTGCAGAACCCGGCCGTCCGCGTGCCGAGCGGCGATCTCGAGGAAGGGTCGGTGCACCTCCGGCTGCGACGCCGCGTGAGTGGTGCCCTGCACGACGACCTCACCGTCACCTCCTTCGCGGATCGGGCGATGACCGTCCGGCTCACGCTCCTCGTCGACGCCGACTTCGCCGACGTGTTCCAGGTGAAGGACCGGACGCTGCCGCCCCGCCTCGGTGTCCAGCGCCTCGTCGGACCGACCGGGCTGACGTTGCGGTACGAGCGGCGGGGATTCCGGCGCGGCCTGGACGTTCGATGGAACGCTCAGGCGGGCGCGCGGACCGAGATCGGCGTGCCGGTCACCTTCGACGTGATGCTCGAGCCGGGGGGTTCCTGGCGCTGCTGCGTCGAGGCCGTTCCCGAGCTCGACGGCAGGCGGATCGAGTTCCAGGGCGATCCACACGCGGCATCGCCGCCGGAATCGGCGGCGGTCGCGATCCACGCTTCCCCGCTCCTCGCCGCCCCGTTCGAGCGAGGGCAGCACGACCTCCATCGGCTGGCGATGCAGACCGGAGCCGGCCAGGGCTACGTCGCCGCCGGTGCGCCCTGGTTCATGGCGCTCTTCGGCCGGGACACGCTCGTGACCTCGCTCATGACCGGTCTCCTCGGGGAACGCTTCGCCGTCGAGGCGCTGGCGGCGCTCGGACCTCTGCAGGCTCGCGAACGGGACGACGACCGCGACGCACAACCCGGGAAGATCGCCCACGAGCTGCGCGAAGGAGAGCTGGCGCGGTTCCGGCTCGTGCCGCACACGCCGTACTACGGCACCCACGACGCGCCGGCGCTGTTCGTGCTGGCGCTGTGGAGCGTCTTCCGCGGGACCGGCGACCGGAAGCTCCTGGAGCGCCACCTTCCGGAGGCGCGCGCGGCGCTCCGCTGGTGCCGGGACATGGGCGATCAGGACGGGGACGGGCTGCTCGAGTACCGGACCACGAGCTCGCGAGGCTACCGGAACCAGGGCTGGAAGGACGCCGAGGACGCCATCGTGCACGAGGACGGTGAACACGCCGACCTCCCCATCGCGACGGTCGAACTCCAGGGGTACTGGTATGCCGCGCTCCTCGCGATGGCCGAGCTGCTCGTGGCCGCGGGGGACGAGGAGAGCGCGCCTCCGCTCCGCGCCGAGGCGCGCCGCCTCCGGGCGCGGGTCGAGGAGCGGTTCTGGATGGAGGAGGCCGGCTGCTACGCGATGGCGCTCGACGGCCGCAAGCAACTCGTCCGCAGCATCGGCTCCAATGCGGGCCATTTGCTGTGGTGCGGGTTGCCCTCGCCCGAGCACGCGCGCCGCACCGCAGCGCGCCTGCTCGCCGGCGACATGTTCTCGGGCTACGGCGTTCGTACGCTCTCGGCGTCGCACGGCCGGTACAATCCGCTCTCGTACCAGCGCGGCTCGGTGTGGCCCCACGACAACGCCTTGATCGCCGCCGGTCTCGCACGCTACGGGCTGCACGACGAGGCCGCGCGCGTGCTCGAAGGAGTCCTCGCCGCCGCCGCCTCGTTCGACGAGAGCCGCCTGCCCGAGCTGTTCTGCGGCTTCGAGCGGAGCGAGGGACCGCCCGTTCCGTACGAGAAGGCGAACGTCCCGCAGGCCTGGGCTGCCGCCGCGCCCATCCTCGCGGCCCAGGTCTTCCTCGGGTTGCAGCCGGACGTGCCGAATGGCCGGTGCCGCCTGTCGCCGTGGCTACCGGATTGGCTGCCGAGTCTCGAGCTGCGCGGGGTTCGCGTGGGGGATGGGGCGCTCGACGTGCGCATCGCGAGGGAGGGCGGGGAGACGGTCGTGCAGCATGCGCGGCACCCGGCGCTCGAGATCGAGGTCGGGCAGGCGGAGGCGCCGCTGTGGGGGGCGGCGTGCGGCCTCAGGTGAGCCTTCTTGTCCCTTCGCGGGTCATCAGTTGGCGAGCGTGACCGTCATCAGGACACTCTCGTCGCCTACCTGGAACTCGAACTGGCCGGTCACGCTCGTGGAGGTGATGGTCGCCCCATTGATCGCCGCGTAGAACGTTCCGGCCCCCATCACACCGTCACCCTCTCCATACAGCTTCCCGTCGTTCCCGAACACCGCCCCGTCGAAGCTCGTGATCGTGAACGTTCCGCCTGGGTCGCAATCCGATCCAGCGGTCAGCGTCTCGACGAGCTGGCCCGTGACGTCCATCGTACCCTCGAATGGATCGGACGCCGTCCCCGTTCCGGTGACCACGACCTCGATTGTTCCCGATAGATTCTCTTGCCACGTGCAACCGCCGCCTGAAGTGCTGAACACTCTGTGGAACGGGCCGGAGTACACGGTGGTGTCGCCCGTCGGTTCACAGTCCCGGAGGCAGGACGTGGCGATGGTTTCGACCCACGCGGGCGGTGTCTGCGAGAGCGCGACCAGGAGCGCGCGTTTCGCCGCCCAGGGGTTCTGGCGGCCCAGCTCGTAGAGCGACTGCGCCTGTTCCGGCGTGACCTGACCGTTGACGAGCGCATCGTAGATCTGGGCTCGAATGGTGACCGACGCGGTGGCGAGGAAGACCTCGGGGTCGGCAAACGCGAGGAGCGTGTTCGCCGGATCAGGGATCAGAAGGTTCGAGGCGACGGACGAAACGAACGCCTCGAGCATCTGGTAGGTCTCCGAGTTCTTGATGTCGTCGATGGTCTGCTGCGCGGTCTTGGCGGCGGCCCGGTCGCTCTCCACCGCCCCGGCCATGAGGTCGGCGCCGACGACATGGTCCTCGTAGAACAGCCAGAGCTCCACGGCCCCGTCCGCCCGACCATCCACGGCGGCGAGCAGCTCGTCCAGGCTGGTCGCGAACTCGACATCCGTGATGGTGCCTGCGAGCGCGTTCTCGTCGAGACTCACCAGGGCCGACGCGGTCTTCGACTCCGGACTGGATGCACCACCCCCGCCTCCGCAACCCGTGAGCGCAAGAATGGTGAGCGCCAGCACCACGTGGTTGGTGATCTTGAGCGACATGAAGATCCTCCGCGGCTCATGGCTACAGCTCGAGCCCGCTGAAGTGGTGGAATCCATGGCGATGGCTTCCTCGCCCCCAGGGCCTGCTCCCACGGCCTCACCGTAAAATTCTGCTCTCTCGTCTTCATCTCGGCAATGCACGCACCGTGAACCGGTGTGGGCACATTCGGCCTCTTCCATACCTGTGTCCGGGGACAGGGGCGAACGCGTGCGCGCAGCCGCGGTCGCCCGGCCAGCCTCTTCGAACGGGGGAACACATGGCGCTCGTTCGAAGGACGCATACCGACGCGGGCCGCGTGGTGAAGCTCGGGCGAGGTGGCGAGTCGATCACTCGGATCGCGTGGGCTCGACGTCATGGGTCACCGACCAGAACGGCCGCGTGCACGAGCACGTGGAGTACTTCCCGTACGGCGAGGTCTGGCGCGACGCGAGGTACGATTCGGACGGCGCCCCGGCGCACCGGCAGCAGTTCCTCTTCTCGGCGAAGGAGCTGGACGAGGAAACCTGAGCGACGACGATGTGCGCGCGTGGTTCGCCCGGCCCAGAGCCGCGGCAAGGCTGCGCGAGCACAGTGCTTTCTTCGCAGCTGACCAAGGGATGTTGCACTTTGCTCTTACGGCCGGCCCGTCGGAGCTTGCGCAGCTTCAGCTCGTGGATCTCGCGTTTGGCGAGCCTCTCCGCCTCCGCAACCTCCTGGCGGGTGAAGAACTTCTTCTGGATCACATCCAGGTCTTCGTCTTCATGCGCCGTCCCCTTCGGCACCGACGTACTACGCATCCTCCGGTGCGAGGTGAAGCCGCCTGGCCTCGCGCCCGAGCGCAGCATCGAGCGTCCACAGGCGCGTCGGCGTGAGCATGGCCGAGGCCAGCAGGTGAACGTCGGTATGGCCGAGGCCGGTCCCGTACAGGTGGTTCCGTTCGATGCAGGCGAGGACCTCGTCCTCTGTCGCTGTGGTGGCCGTCGGCAGCGCCCGCAGGAACTCGAGGATGTCATCGCGGTTGCGAAGGCTCCCGCAGGCCAACTCGCCCACGACGTGCGGGTGGCACAGGACCTCGCCGGCATCCAGAGAACGCTTGAGATCCTCGGAGCCGTGACGAAGATGGGCGATCCAGACCGAAGTGTCCGCCAGGATCACCGCTGCTCCTCCGAGCGGCGTCGGCGAGGCGCCTCGAGCTTCGGTTGGGTACCCCCGAGCGCAGCCAGGCGCCTTGCGGACTCACGGGCGATGAGAGCCTCCAGGCCTGCGTGGACGAGAGCCGTCTTCTCGTCGATGCCGGTGAGCTTGGCGGCCTTCTTGACCACTTCATCGCGGAGGATGAGTGTCGTGCGCATGCATATCTATATGCATCACTGAAGCGCCGGCGTCAAGTCGCCCCCGGACGCCTGCCCTCTCGGGGAGAGGTTGCGCAGGGCATCGAGGAGGCGGGCGCGCCGATTGGCCGACACTCTTCTCAACGCCGCCCGCACCACCACCCTCATCGACCGCGTCGTCCACCACTCCGAGATCATCAGCATCGAGGGCGAGAACTACCGTGTCGACTCCGTCTACTCGCTCGTCCACCGGTCGCTGTGGCGAGGTCAGGACCGAGACCACCGACACCGTTCGGAGATAACGAGCAGGCCCGAGCGAAGGCGCTGAGCCGCCGGGCCTTCGCATCGGCCCACTTGACGTATGTCGAATCCGACATATCTCCTCATCGTGTTCGGCGTTCCGCTCTGCCCACGACACCATGGCTCGAAAGCGCCGCACAGGGGAACCAGGACACCTCTCCCCGAGGGAGGACAAGCCGCTCGCCTGGCTGTCCGGCGAGATCAAGACGCCGCCACTCTCGAGCGAGGCGCGACAGGAGGCGGGTGTGCTGCTCCGGCGGTTGTAGCGGGGCGATGTTCTCTCCATGCCGGAGACCCGGCAAATGTCCTCCATCGGTCCGCGGTGCCACGAGTTGCGGATCGATGACGTCGAGCAGAAGAAGGAGTGGCGGGTCATGTACTACGTCGGCCGCCACGCCATCGCCATCCTCGAGGTGTTCCACAAGACGACGCGCGCCACTCCGGCTCATGTCATCGCCGAGTGCCGCCGCAGGGTGGCCGAGTTCAGAAAGGTGGACGAGTCATGAGCAAGCTCCGTCGCGAGCGTCTGGAGAAGGCCGGCTGGAAGGTCGGGAGCGCGGCCGAGTTCCTCGAGCTCTCCGAGGTCGAGGCGGCCCTCGTGGAAGCCAAGCTCGCGCTGGGAGACGCCGTGAGGGCCCTTCGGCAGCGGGGCCGGCTCTCCCAGCAGGACCTGGCGAAGCGGATGGGGTCCAGCCAGTCTCGCGTGGCCAAGGTGGAGAACCACGATCCCGAGGTGTCACTCGATCTCCAGCTCCGGGCCGTCTTCGCTGCCCATCCGGGGGCGCGGCGTGACTTCCGCCGCCTCGTGCAGAGGTGGTCCGCCAGCGCGTACACGGCGACGAGGGGCGGGTAGCCGCGGAGGAGTGAGTAGCCGAAGGCGCTGAAACCGGCGCTCAAGAAACACGCCGTATGGCCCGTAGTGACCGCGAAGCTGATCGGGGCAGGGTTGCTGCCGCCCCGGCTGCTGCCGAGTAAGCCGACCGAGCGGTCGGCGCCGTCCCGCGCTGAGGAGTGAGGTCACCAGCGCGCGTCGAGGATCTCGGTGCGCTTCCTCCGGTACTCCTCCTCGCTGACGAGGTGGTCCTCCCGGAGCTTCTCCAGATCCCTGAGCCGCGCGGCGAAGTCACCGCCGGGGGCCAAACTCGCTCCGGCGGCGGCGCCTTCGACCTCGAGGACCATCCCTACCGCGGGCCTGTCGCTGACAACGACGTGGATGCCATACCCGATGAACGACAGGCAGAACAGGATCCAGATGGCACCAAAGAGGAGGACGAAGGGCCGCGCCTCCCCCTCCGCCGCGCCCAGGGGGACGGCAGCGAACAAGAGGAAGATCCCGCCGGCCACGATCATGCTTACCCCGGATAACTTGGTTGGCCGGGGCCGGACGACGGTGCGCTGCCGATTGGGGTCGGCCATGGCTCCGACGATTCTCCGCGTCGGGCCTGGTGTCAAGTCGGGCGTCGACTGCATCTCCCGGTAGCCTGGCTAGGAGCGAGCGTTCACCGTCAGGCGATGGGCGCTCCGAACGCACCGGACGCTCAAGGGATCCCTCTGAGCAAGATCGGCGAGACCGACCCGGGCCCAGTCGCTCGCACCCGCACCCACACACCCCGCGTTCGATGGACCCTGAGCCGCTTCTCGGCCTGGTACCTTTGCTATTTGGTGTGCGGCACTCCCGCCGCGCCGGCGCCGAGGAGATCGCCGCACCGCGACGCCGCACCGGTGGCAGAGGTCGTCGAGGAACTGCTCGGTGCCGGAACGGACCCAGGGCCTCGTAGACGAGCCCGATCTGGCCGTTGCTGTCCGTACGAGGGATGGGCGTGGCCCACTTCACTGACAGGCAACCTGCCGGAATCCCTGGGTTACAGCGGATTACATTCCCGGGTTACACTCCGCCCGTAGGCCGCGCCAAGGGTGCGCGATCTCAGGTTCTTCTACGCCGGCGACGAAGGGACGCTTCCCTATTCCAAGACGACGAAAGCCCCCGGAATCCGGAGGCTTTCTGGCTTCGTGAGCGGGAAAAGGGATTTGAACCCTCGACCCTCGCCTTGGCAAGGCGATGCTCTACCACTGAGCTATTCCCGCAGAACTTCCTGAGAAACTGCCTCGAAGGCGGGCTTTATAGAAGGCGCGGCGGGGGGGTGTCAAGGGTCTTCCGGAACGGGGTTCCGCGCGTCAACGGGCTCGGGGGCCTGTGGCGGAAGCGCCCGCGCTGGCTGCGGATTCGGTCCTCGGCTGGGCGGGCCGCTGGGGCGGCGCGGGGGCGGGCTCGTCCTCGTACACGGCCCGGACGAAGCTGCGGAAGTAGAGCACGGCCGAGAGCACCGAGAAGAGCAACGACAGGTACAGGATCCACGTTCCGACGCGGTTCGCGTCGAGCTCGAACGTGAAGAGCCACGCGT
Organism: Pseudomonadota bacterium; assembly: GCA_023419875.1. Classification (GTDB taxonomy): domain Bacteria; phylum Myxococcota; class Myxococcia; order Myxococcales; family Anaeromyxobacteraceae; genus Anaeromyxobacter. Next base: position 32,126 of record JAEZXM010000466.1, read on the forward strand.
CGATCGGGTACGTGTAGTGGAGCAGCAGGAACGTGATCGCGATGAGCTGGAGGGCGGTCTTGTACTTCCCTTCCTGCCCGGCGGCGATGACGATCCCCTCGCTCATCGCGATCGTCCGCAACCCGGTGACGATGAACTCACGGGCCATCACCACGATCACCACCCACGCCTGCACGCGGCCGAGGTGAACCAGCATCACCAGCGCGGCCATCACGATCAGCTTGTCGGCGAGCGGGTCGAGGAACTTGCCGATCACGGTCACGAGGTTCTTCCGCCGCGCCACCCAGCCGTCGAGGAAGTCGGTGGCGCTCGTCACCGCGTAGACCATCGCGGCGATGAAGCTGTCCACCCGTGACTCGTAGTACGTGAACCACAGGAACACGGGGATGAGCGCGATCCGCGTGAGCGTGATGAGGTTCGGGAGGTTCAGCGCCTCCCTTCGCACGGAGCGGACGGTCATCTCCCCTCCCCGCCGCCGGCGCCGGGATCGACGAGCACCGTGCCGTCGCCGGAGAGCTCCACCGCCGCCGGTTCCTCGGGGCCGCCGTCGACGAGCGGGACGACCTTCGGCGTGAGCGCGCCGAACCATCCGAGCAGCGACTCGATCGGCAGCCGGAGCGGCGCACCGCCCGCGACCTCCAGCGCGCGGGGCGCCCCGTTCCCGACGAGGAGTACGCCGCCGGGCCCGCGCAGGTGCACGAGGTTCAGCTCGGCCCCGCCCGAGGCCGTGACGCGGCCGTTCTCGAAGACGACCGGCTCCTCCATCGCGAACAGCGCCTCCTCGCGCACGAATGCGGCGTCCGTCACCCGGAGCGGCGTGAACCGGCGCCGGCCAGGCGCGAAGAGCAAGAGCGCGTCGCCGCGCACGAGGTGCAGCCGCTCGGCGTCCTGCCCGAACGGCTTGTCGGTCGGCCGCCCGCGGAACCGCTTCACCTCCGGCTCCACCTCGGCGGCGCCGCGCACGGCGAGCAAGCCGGAGAGGCGGGCCCGCAGGGCGGGTCGAACGTGGATGGCCAGGAAGCCGTCCACGACGGCGAACGTCGCCGCCTCGGAGACGGCGAGCGTCCGCGCGATGGAGTAGGCGACGAGGTCGGGGAGGGGTTGCCGATCGCTCGGCGCCGAGGCCCGCGGCGCAGGCTCCGGCTCGGGCTCCGGCTCGAGGCTCGTCTCCGGGAACGGCTCCGGCGACGGCGGCTCGGCTTCGGCCTCCGCCTCCGCTTCCGCCCCGGCGCCGCCCGCGTCCGCCTCCTCGTCGGCCGCGGCCTCGCCGAGGAGCTGGTCGCACTTCGCAACGAGCTGGTCGCTGCCCGCCTTCCGGAACCACTCGCGCGCCCGCTGGGGATCGCCCGACTCCAGCAGCGCGAGCCCGAGGTAGCCCATCGCCTTCTTGTGATCCGGGTTCAGGTCGAGCGCGATCTCGAGCTGCCGGACGGCCTGCGACTGCCGTCGGGCGCGGAGGAAGGCGAGACCGAGGTTGACGCGCGCGGCGGGCTCGGCCGGGCTCTCGTCCACGAGCCGCTGCCACGCGACGATCGCGTCCTCGTACTTGCCCAGCCGGTAACAGGCCTGCCCGAGCAGGCCGAGCACCTCGGGGTCGCGCGCCCGGAGCTCGAGCGCGCGCTCGAGGGCGCCGCGCGCGCCGTGGGCGTCCCCGCGGGCGAGCAGGGCTGAGCCGCGCTGGAGGTGGAAGATGAACTCCTCGTCGAGCCCCTCGACCTGATCGGCGTCTGCGCCGCGGGCCACGGCTACTTCCCTGCCTTGAAGGACTTGTACAGCGCCAGGACCTTGCGCACGTACGCCTGCGTCTCGGGGATGTTGGGCACGGTCCCACCGGCGCGGCGGACGGCCTCCGGCCCGGCGTTGTACGCGGCCAGGGTCTGGATGAGATCGCCCTCGTACTGGTTCGCGAGGATGCGCAGGTACCGCGCGCCGCCCTCGATGTTCTGCTCGGGCGCCCACGCGTCGGAGACGTACATGTCGCGCGCGGTGCCCGGCATGAGCTGCATGAGGCCCATCGCGCCCTTTTCGGACAGCGCGCTCGCGTTGAAGGACGACTCGACCGCCATCACCGCGAGCAGGAGCTCCTCGGGGAGCGAGTACTTCGTGGCGGCGGCCTGGATGTGCTCGCGGTACTTCTCGAGCGCGACCGACCTCGACAGCTTCTTCGCCTTGGCGGGTGACACGGCGGCCGCCTCGGTGCGCGGGTCGGTGCGGTAGACGCCGCCGCCGCTCGGTCGACCGCGGACCTTCTTGAAGCGTTTGTCGGTCGGGACGTTCGAGAAGTGCATCACCCCGTCGTCGTCCACGTACGAGTAGATCTCGGCCGCGCGTGCCCCGGGGGCGGCGACGAACCCGAGCAGGGCGCAGAGGAGAGCGGGGCGAAGCACGCGCATTTCCGAGAAAAAGTTACCAGCAGCACGCTCGGCCCGACAACTTTATTCCCGGGCGTTGTGCTACAGAAAAACACATGAGTGCCCTTCCGGCGCGGACCCGCGTGGACTTCCTCGTGCTGGGGAGCGGCATCGCGGGGCTCACCTTCGCCCTGGAGGCGGCCGGCCGCGGCAGGGTCCTCGTCGTCACCAAGCGCCAGCGCAACGAGGGCTCGACCCACTACGCCCAGGGCGGCATCGCCGGGGTGCTCGGGCCCGACGACGACCCGGCGCTGCACATCGAGGACACGCTCGTCGCCGGCGCCGGGCTCTGCAAGCGCGAGGCGGTCGAGGTGACGGTCCGCGAGGGGCCCGACCGCATCCGCTGGCTCGGGACGCTCGGGGTCGAGTTCGACCGCGAGGGCGACCGGCTCCACCTCACCCGCGAGGGCGGCCACTCGCGCCGTCGCGTCGCGCACGTCAAGGACACCACCGGCCGCGAGGTGGAGCGCGCCCTGCTCGCCGCCTGCGACGCGAAGGGCGTGACCATCGTCGAGGACCAGGTGGCGGTGGACCTCGTCACCACCGGCAAGCTGGGGCTCGGCGGGCCGAACCAGGTGCTGGGCGCCTACCTGCTCGATCGCTCCACGGGCGAGGTGGCGGCGGTGACGGCACAGGCGGTGGTGCTCGCGACCGGCGGGGCCGGCAAGGTCTACCTCTACACCTCGAACCCCGACGTCTCGACCGGCGACGGCGTGGCGATGGCGTACCGGGCCGGGGCAGCGGTGGCGAACCTCGAGTTCTTCCAGTTCCACCCGACCTGCCTCTTCCACCCGCAGGCGAAGAGCTTCCTCGTCTCCGAGGCGTGCCGCGGCGAGGGCGGTGTCCTCCGCAACGCCGCGGGCGAGCGGTTCATGGCGCGCTACGACGCGCGCAAGGAGCTCGCGCCGCGCGACATCGTCGCCCGGTCCATCGACGCGGAGATCAAGCGGCGCGGCGACGACTGCGCCTTCCTCGACATGACGCACCTGCCGAGGAGCTTCCTGCTCGAGCACTTCCCGCACATCTACGCCACCTGCCGGGAGTACGGGATCGACATGGCGGTGCGGCCGATCCCGGTCGTGCCGGCCGCGCACTACCTCTGCGGCGGCGTGGTGACCGACCTCGGCGGCCGGACCTCGCTGCCGCGGCTCTACGCGGTGGGCGAGGCGTCCTGCACCGGGCTGCACGGCGCGAACCGGCTCGCCTCCAACTCGCTCCTCGAGGGCCTGGTCTTCGGCCGCCGCGCCGCGCTCCAGGCCGCCGACGAGCTCGGGGACGCGCCGCCGCCCGGGGAGGTGCCGGACTGGAACCCCGGGGACGCGCTGGCGCCTGAGGAAGG
>JAEZXM010000471.1 GCA_023419875.1 Pseudomonadota bacterium
GTCCGGTGGACCCCGTGGGGCCGGTCGGGCCCGTGGGGCCCGTCGGGCCGGTGGGGCCGGTCGGTCCCGTGGGACCGGTTGGGCCGCCGCTGGGTGGTCCGATCATCGACTGGAGGTGCAACGCGTGGGCGAGGTGGGCCTGGATCATCGCCCGGGCGATCGCGGCCTCGTCACGGATGGTGAAGGATTCCGAGCCGGTTCCGGTTCCGCCGGTCGAGCCGGTGGGCCCGGTTGCTCCGGTCGGTCCCGTCGCGCCCGTCGGTCCGGTTGCTCCCGTGGGACCCGTCGCGCCAGTGGGACCCGTCGCTCCGGTCGGTCCGGTCGCGCCGGTGGGTCCGGTCGAGCCGGTCGGCCCGGTCGCTCCGGTCGGTCCGGTCGCGCCGGTCGGTCCGGTCGCGCCGGTCGGCCCGGTCGCGCCGGTCGGTCCCGTGGATCCCGTCGGGCCGAGCGGAATCTCGGTGTCTCCCACCTCTCGATCCAGGATCTGCAGCACGGACCGATGCCCATCGATCTGCGTCTGGATGTACGCCCGATCGAACTCGTCCCCACCCAGCCCCTGGAGCATGGCGAGCGCCTGCGCCGCTTCCGCCCCGAGCTGCTGGCTCTCGGGCGTGGGCTCCGCGAACACGCCGGAGATCGCGAGGCTCTGATTCGCGAACGAGTGATCCGCGAACATCATGTCCGCGTATCCCAGCACCAGCGGGTTGGTCGCCTGCTCCTGCGCGAGCTGCGCCTGCGAGATCTCGCCGGCGTTCACCGTGGCCAGGATGCCGGCGAGCTGGGCGTCCGTCAGGTTGCCCGGGCCGCCGGCCGGCCCACCTCCGTTGTCGTCGTCGTCGTTGTCACACGCGGGCGCCGCCAGCGCCGCCGCCAGGGCGATCCCTGCAGCCAGCGCCCAGGGCCGGGTCCTGTAACTGTGTCCACGCATTCGCTCTCACCCCCCGGACGCACCCCGACCATCGCGAACGATCCGCGGAGAGGTCACCGGTCCGCCCATTCTCGTTTTCAGAGAAGCTGGGTCCCGCGGTCCGGCCCGAGAAGCTACACGCCCGCCGGAGCGGCTCCTGCCCGGGGGCACGAGCCGCGGCCCGCTGCCCGACGTGTGGCGCGTGCGAACCGTTCCGTCGGAGGCCGGCGACTCCGGGTGCCCTCAGGGGCGACGGGGCGGACGCCCGGCGCATGGCGCGCCGGCGGTGGGCCTGGGAGGAAACAATGGAGCGGATCGAGAAGAGCATCGCGGTGGACCGGCCGCTGCGGGTGGTCTACGACCAGTGGACGCAGTTCGAGGAGTTCCCCCGGTTCATGGAGGGGGTCGAGGAGGTACGGCAGCTCGACGACAAGCGCCTGCGCTGGGCCGCGAAGGTGGCCGGCAAGCGGGAGGAGTGGGAGGCGGAGATCGTGCACCAGGTCCCGGATCAGCAGATCGCCTGGCGCCACACGCGCGGTTCGGTGAACCGCGGCGTCGTGACCTTCACGCCGCTCGACGGCGAGCACACCAGCGTGACGCTGGCGCTCGAGTACGAGCCCGAGGGGTTCGTGGAGAAGGTGGGGGACGCGCTCGGGTTCCTCTCCCGCCGCGTCGAGGGCGACCTCGAGCGGTTCAAGAAGTTCATCGAGGAGCGCGGAACCGAGACGGGCGCCTGGCGGGGCGAGATCCACCCGAACCAGCCGGGGGCGTAGCGGGACCCGGGCGTCCGCCTGGTAGGATCGGGCGATGACCGACCCCCGCGCGTTCCCGTCGGAGTTCGTGTGGGGGGCAGCCACCGCCGCCTACCAGGTGGAGGGCGCCGCCCTCGAAGACGGCAAGGGCCCCTCGATCTGGGACGACTTCTGCGAGCGCCCCGGCGCGACCTGGCGGGGCGAGTCGGGCGCCGTCGCCTGCGACCACTACCGTCGGTACGCCTCCGACGTCGCCCTCATGAGGAGCCTGGGGATCCGGGCGTACCGGTTCAGCGTCTCGTGGCCGCGCGTGATGCCCGGCGGGACCGGGCCGGTGAACGCGAAGGGGCTCGACTTCTACGACCGCCTGGTGGACGAGCTCCTCCGCGCGGGCATCGCCCCGTGGCTCACGCTCTACCACTGGGACCTGCCGCTCGCGCTCCACCACCGCGGTGGATGGCTGAACCGCGAAAGCGGGGAGTGGTTCGCAGAGTACGCGCACGTGGTGGCCGAGCGGCTCGGGGACCGCGTCGCGGCCTGGATGACCTTCAACGAGCCCCAGGTGTTCACCGCGGTCGGCTACCTCGAGGGCAGGCACGCCCCGGGGCTGCGGCTCGTCTACGGCGACTACCTCCACGCCAAGCACCACGTCCTCCGCGCGCACGGGCTCGGCGTCCAGGCGATCCGCGCGGCCGTTCCCCGGGCGAAGGTCGGGGCCGCGCTCGTCGTGACGCACCACGTGCCGGCGACCGCGACGCCCGCAGACGTGGAGGCGACGAGGAAGCTCGCCCTCCGCGCCTCGGGCAAGAACCCATGGAGCCCCACGAGCTGGCTCGATCCGATGCTCCGCGGCAGCTACCCGGAGGATCTGCTGCGCGACTGGGCGGGAAAGCTGCCGCGCGGCTTCGAGGCGGATCTCGCCACCATCTCCCAGCCCAACGACTTCGTCGGGATCAACATGTACTTCGGCGTCCGGGTCCGGGCCGGCGCCGACGGCGCGCCGGAGGAGGTGCCTTTCGCACCGGGCCATCCGATCACCGCGTTCGACTGGGACGTGGTCCCGTCGATCGCCTACTGGACCCCGCGCTTCCTGCACGAGCGCTACGGCCTGCCGATCTACATCACCGAGAACGGGATCTCGGTGCGCGACTGGCCGTCCCTCGACGGGAAGGTGCACGACCCATCGCGGATCGACTACGTCGCCCGCCACCTCCTCGAGGTCCACCGCGCGATCCGGGACGGCGTCGCCATCGCCGGCTACTTCCACTGGTCGCTGATGGACAACTTCGAGTGGGCCTACGGCCACAAGCACCGCTTCGGCCTCGTCTACGTGGACTTCGAGACCCAGGAGCGGATCCCGAAGGACTCGGCGTTCTTCTATCGGGACGTGATCGCGACGCGGGGGGCGAGGTTGTTCGAGCGGACGAGCTGACCGGCTCGGCGGTCGTCGCGCCGTGGAGGCGAGCCGGGGTCACCCGAACGATCCAGCACCGTCGGGGCAAAGCGGTTCACCGGTGAACTGGAACGGCGCGGCGCGCGTCCACGCGGTCACCAGAGGTGAAGGGACTCGCGACCAGCGATCACGCGCGTCCACGGCGGCCCTCGCCCTTCGACTCCGCGGCCGCTGCGCGGCTGCTACGCTCAGGGCGAGCGGGGGAAGAGCGGACTCGGGGGCGAGTCTCATACCGCGAGGCATTCGGCCGGCGTGGGCGAGCGGGTGCATCTCCCAACCGGTTGGTAGCGGGCGCGGGTGCGCCAACCGGTTGGCCCAATTGACCGAAATCAGCTCGCCAAAGCCGGGAGCGCGCCTCCGCCTCGCCGGTCACCCGACCGCCTCGACCATGCGAAGCCGTCCCGCCCACTCCCCCTCGATGCCCCGAACCCCGCGGCAACAATCAACCCGCCCGAGCAGCACGGATCCAATCGCCTCCTATCAGCGCCGCGACCGGTCGGTGCTCTCCTACGGATTCGCCCCCAGGAACGCGTCGATCTCCCCGACCTCCTCCGGCGAGAGCCGGAACTCGAGCGCCGGTGCGAACCCGTCCACCTGCGACGGCCGGCGGGCTCCCACGATCGCCCCGGTGACCTCCGGCCTCCGGAGGACCCAGGCGAGCGCCACCACCGCGGCGGGGTGGCCGTGCCGCCTCCCGATCTTCGAGAACAGATCCTGGAGCGTGAGGTTCCTCGAGAGCCGCGGCTCGCGGAAGTCGGGGGAGCGCGCGCGCCAGTCGTCCGCCGGGAGCGCCTTCACCCGGTCCCGGGTCATCGCCCCGGTGAGGAGGCCGGCCTGCATGGGCGAGTAGACGATGACGCCGATGCCGTACCGCGCGCAGTAGGGGAGGAGCTCAGCCTCCGCCTCGCGGTGCACGGCCGAGTACGGCGGCTGGAGCGAGGTGATCGGGGCGATGGCGCGGGCGCGCTCCATCTGCTGCACGTCGAAGTTCGACACCCCGATCCACCGGACCTTGCCGTCCTGGCGGAGGCGCGCGAGCGTCTCCCAGCCCTCCTCGATGTCGCGGTCCGGCTCGGGCCAGTGGATCTGGTACAGGTCGATCCGCTCCACCCTCAGCCGGCGAAGGCTCGCCTCGCACTCGCGCCGGATCGAGTCGGCCTTCAGGGTCCCGCCGACCTTCCCGTCCGGCCCCCAGGTCCGCTCGCACTTCGTGAAGACGTAGGGCCGCGCGGTGCGTCCGCGGAGCGCGCGCGCCACCACCTCCTCGGAGTGGCCGAGGCCGTAGACGGCCGCCGTGTCGATCCAGTTGATCCCGCAGTCGAGGGCGCGATGGATGGCCGCGACCGACTCCTCGTCGTCCTGCGGACCCCACGCGTACTGCCAGCCCCCTCCACCGACGGCCCAGCTCCCGAAGCCGAGCGCGGTGATCTCCATGTCCGAATCGCCGAGCCGTCGCGTGATCATGACCTCGAAGATAGCGGAGCGGCAGGGGCGTGTGGTGAGACCATGCGGGCCGGTGGGCCGGCGCCCGAGGGGCCGGGCGAGCATCGCCGCCGGCCGCGTGATCACCTTCGCGCCATGAGAGCCCTCACCTACGACGGGCCGTACCGGGTCAAGGTCCGGAACAAGCGGGAGCCGCGGATCGAGCACCCGCAGGACGGCATCGTGCGCGTCACCGCGGCGGCGATCTGCGGCTCGGACCTGCACCTGCTCCACGGGCTCGTCCCCGACACGCGGATCGGCACGACCTTCGGGCACGAGATCGTCGGGGTGGTCGAGGAGCTCGGGCCGGAGGCGACCGGCCTGTCGGTCGGGGACCGGGTGCTCCTCCCGTTCCCGATCTTCTGCGGCACCTGCTTCTACTGCCAGCGCGGCATGACCTCGAGCTGCGAGAACACCAACCCGGCGAGCGACGCGGCGTGCGGCGTGTACGGCTACGGCCACCTGACCGGCGGCTACGACGGCGGCCAGGCGGAGTACGTGCGCGCGCCGTTCGTCGCCGTGGACGCGGAGCGGATCCCCGACGATCTCTCGGACCTGCAGGCGCTCCCGCTCACCGACGCGTTCGCCACCGGATACTACGCCGCGGAGATGTGCGAGCTGCGCGGGGGTGAGACGGTGGTCGTCTACGGCGCGGGGCCGGTGGGCCTGTTCGCGATGCGCTCCGCGTGGCTCATGGGAGCGGGCCGGGTGATCGCGGTGGACCACGTGGACTACCGGCTCGAGTTCGCGCGCCGCTGGGCGGGCGCCGAGACCCTGAACTTCCGGCAGACCGACATCATCAGCACGGTGAAGGGCATGACCGAGGGGCGCGGCGCCGATGCCTCGATCGACGCGGTCGGGTGCGAGGCGGCCGGGTCCGCCGCGCAGCGAGCGATCGGCGTCTACGGGAAGATGCAGTCCGGCTCGACCGTCGCGTTCAACTGGTGCGTGCACGGGACGCGCAAGGGCGGGACCCTCTCGATCGTCGGCGTGTACGGCCCGCCGTTCGCCGCCTTCGACTTCGGCACGGCCATGAACAAGCAGCAGACGATCCGGACCGGCCAGTGTCCCGTGAAGCGCTACCTGCCCCGCCTCATCGAGCACATCCGCGCCGGCCGCATCCAGGCCGACGCCGTGTTCACCCACCGCGTGCCCCTCGAGGACGGGCCCGACGCCTATCGGATGTTCGCGCGGAAGCAGGACGGCTGCATCAAGGTCGCCCTCATCCCGCACGGGACGACGATCCACTAGGAGCGAACCATGGACCCGACCCTGCCCGTTCCCAGCCGGGGCTCGCGCCCGAGCCCTCCGATCCCCGCCGCGGACCAGGACTGGAGCCGCCGCCCGGGCGTGCCCAGGGAGCGGCCGCCGGAGCCCTGGCCCAACTCGCGCCCGCAGATCGCGCGGATGACCGCGAAGCCGAACTCGCCGACCCACGGACGCCCCGGCAAGCAGATGCCTCCCGTGTACAGCACCGCGACCCCGCTCCGGGGCCTCTCGGGCCTCGTCCGGCGGGCCGCGTACCGGCTCCCGGACCACGCGACCAACCACTGGACGCTGCTCCTGTTCGCCGACCGCGTCGAGGCCTGGGGGCGGCGTACGCGGAAGCTCCTCTGGTTCGCCGCGCCCGTCGTCCTGGGCACGGTCGTGCTCCGGCGGGCCTTCGAGG
>JAEZXM010000484.1 GCA_023419875.1 Pseudomonadota bacterium
CGGTTGCACGACGCGCCGCGGCGGCGGGCGAGGAGCGGGGACGCTCGGGACACGCCGCGGAGGCGGCGCCGGCCGCCAGGCCTGCGGGCGCCTCGGCCAGAAGGCCGGCGGCGGCGGGCGGTGGGCCCGGTACTCGCCCTCGTAGTGGTAGCGACCGTGCCGCCAGATGAAGCCGGCGCGCGCGGGCGGGAAATAGTCGTGATGGTGGTGGCCGTGGAGGAGGCACCAGCCGCCGCCGGGGAGCGGGTGGCCGTCGAAGTAGAACCAGAGCAACGGGCCCGCGTAGGTGTAGTACCCGCGCTCGACCACGTAGATCTTCGGGTCGTCGGGGTAGTAGTCGTGCGTGTGGGCGTCCTCCTCGTAGCACCAGCCGCCGCCCACCTCCTCGGGGATGAAGTGCGCGCCGTAGTACCAGACGACCGTCGCGGGCGGAGGCGGCGGGTCATAGGGCGGCGGAGGTGGGTCGTAGACGACGTGCGGCGCCGGGTCGGGCACGACCACGCAGCCGAGGAGGGGGAGCGCGGCGGCAAACACCAGGGCGAGGCGCTTCATGAGGTCGTCCTCCGTAGGCCGGCGATCCGTTCGCGAGCCTCTGACATCGAACGGCTAAGCAGGGAGCGTGCCGCCTTCCGAGAAAGCAAACACCCGACAGGCCGGGCGTTACAACCCCGGCCCGGCGTGCGGGTCGGCCACGAAGCGTGAAACGTGCGCCGTCGTTAGTGGAACGTCCGGACGGCGGGGGCCCCGAGCCGCGCCGAGACGTAGCGCCGGAGGATCGACCGGTAGACCTCGGTGCGACGGGCGCCCACCACGAGCCACTCGTCGCCGATGACGAGCGCGGGCACCTCCCGCACCCCGCGATCGAGAGCTTCACGGAGCGTGTCCTGCACCCGTTGCTCGGTCGCGGGGGCGGCGAAGGCGGCGGCGAAGCTCGCGAGATCGAGCCCGACGACATGGGCGAGCTCGAGGAGCACGTCGGTGCGGGAGACGTTGAGTCCGCGGAAGAGGGCGGCGTCACGGATCGCGCGGCGAAGAGAGAACTCGCGGGCGCGGCCCTGGAGCCGAGCGGCGGCGAGGGCGGTCAGGACGGGAAGTGAAGAAAGCGGCGGGTCCGGCGAGAGCCAGAGGTCGGGGGTCGACCCCAAGAGCTCGGGCTCTCGCGCGGCCCGCCGCGCGGCGCGCGCGAGGGCGCACCGATCGGACTTGGAGAGGGCGCGCGGGGTGACGCGCGTGGGGAAGGGCTCGAGCCGCAGGGGCCGGAAGGCGCCGGCGAGCTCCTCGGCGGCGGCCGCGATCCGCCGCTCCGCCACGAGGCACCACGGCGAGAGCGGATCCTCGTAGAGCACCAGCGACGCGGGTTGGTGACGATTCCGGGGGGACACGTTCGGGGCGGATTGTAGCGGCCGGCGCGCGCAGGCTTGAAGGGTCGGGCGGGCGCCCGTCCGTCCGGCCGGCGTGCAAGTCCCGGTGGTCAGGCGATGTGGCGGCCGGCGCGCCCGGCGTGGCGCGCGTGTGCGTACTCCACCGCATGCTGAACGTACGGCGTCGCGACGTCCTTCCCGGTCGCGGCCTCGAGCCCCTCGAACCCGGGCGACGAGTTCACCTCCATGATCTTCGGCCCGGTCCGCGCCTCGAGCATGTCGATGCCGGCGACCTCGAGCCCGATCACCCGGGCCGCCTTCACCGCCGTCTCGGCGTACTCGCGCGGTAGCTCCACCGCCTCGGCGCTCGCCCCGCGGTGGATGTTGGACCGGAACTCGCCGGCGCGCGCGGTGCGGCGCATGGCGGCGACCACGCGGTCGCCGACGACCAGCGCACGCACGTCGCGCCCACGCGACTCGGCCACCATCTCCTGGAGCAGGATCTCCTGCCCGAGCGTCCAGAGCGCCTCGAGCATTCCCTGGACCTCGACCATGGTCGAGGCGAGCATGACGCCCACGCCCTGGGAGCCCTGGATGAGCTTGATGATGCAGGGCAGCCCTCCGACCATCTCCACCGCCTCGGGCACCTCCTCGCGAAAGCGGCACATCACCGTGCGCGGGACGTCGATCCCGAACCGCGAGAGGAGCTGCAGCGCACGGAGCTTGTCGCGCGAGCGGGCGATGGGCGTCGCAGCGGCGAGGACCGGCACGCCCATGAGCTCGAGCTGGTTCACGACCGAGAGGCCGTAGCCGGTGATCGAGGCGCCGATCCGCGGGATGACGACGTGGAGGTCGGTGGCGACGAGATCCCGGCCCCCGTAGAGCAACCGCGGCGCGTCCCGGGCCACGACCATGTTGCAGCGGAGCGTGTCGAGGACGAGCGACGCGAGGCCGAGCTGCGCGGCGGCCTCGACGAGCCGGCGCGTGGAATAGAGCCTGCGGTTGCGCGAGAGGATGGCGACGCGCAGCGCACCGGGAGGCGGTCTCTCGCTCGCGCGGGGGCCCCGCCGGGCCCGAGGGGCGCTCTTCTTCGAGCCGGGCATGGGCGAGCGAAGGTTAGCCGTCGCCGCCTGCACCCGCAACGCGTGTGCTGAGCCTGTCGAAGGGCGTCTGGGGGACCGGGAGGCCCGCCCGGCAAGAGGCTCGTTGATCGCCCCGCCGCCCGCTGCTAGAACCCTTGTCTTTCCGAGGCGGAACGCGCCGTGGACTACAAAGACACCGTCAATCTTCCGAAGACCGCTTTCCCGATGAAGGCGAACCTCCCCCAGCGGGAGCCGGAGATCCTGCGCCAGTGGGAGGAGCAGGCCATCTTCCAGCGGCTCGTCGCCCAGAACGCGGGGAGGAACGGCCCACGGTTCGTCCTCCACGACGGCCCGCCCTACGCCAACGGCGACATCCACATCGGCCACGCGCTCAACAAGGTCCTGAAGGACATCGTGGTGAAGTACCGGAACATGCGCGGGGACGTGGCCGACTACGTGCCCGGCTGGGACTGCCACGGCCTGCCGATCGAGCTCAAGGTGGACAAGGAGCTCGGGCCGAAGAAGCGCGAGATGGACCGGGCCCAGGTGATCGAGGCCTGCCGGAAGTATGCGCAGAAGTGGATCGACCGGCAGCGCGAGTCGTTCAAGCGGCTCGGCGTCTTCGGCCGGTGGGCGACGCCGTACGCCACCATGGCGCGCGGCTACGAGGCGGAGATCGTCCGGACCTTCGCCCGCGCCGCCGAGCTGGGCTTCCTCTTCCGTGGGAAGAAGCCGGTCTACTGGTGCACCACCGACCGGACCGCGCTCGCCGAGGCCGAGGTGGAGTACGAGGACCACACCTCACCCTCGATCCACGTCGCCTTCGACCTCGTCTCGCCGCTCCCCGATCCCAAGCTCGCAAAGCTCGGCGACAAGAAGGCCCGGCTCGTCATCTGGACGACGACCCCCTGGACCCTGCCCGCGAACCTCGCCGTCGCGGCGCACCCGAAGTTCACCTACGTCGCCTACGACCTCGGCGGCTCGGTGGTGGTCGTGGCGAAGGACCTCCTCGGCCAGTTCCTCGAGGCGGTCGAGCCGCGCCGCGCCGAGGGGCCGGCGAAGCACTCGCCGGCGGCGCACGAGGCGGCGACCGGCGGCGGGGGCGCCAAGCTCGTCGATCCCAAGAAGATCCTCGCCACGTTCGAGGGGAAGGCGCTCGAGGGGCTCAAGTACCGCCACCCGTTCATGGAGCGCGACTGCCCGGTGATCCTGGGCGAGCACGTGACGCTCGACGCCGGCACCGGCCTGGTCCACACCGCGCCGGGCCACGGCCAGGAGGACTACCAGGTCGGCCTCGGATACGGGCTCGCCGTCTTGAATCCGGTGGACGGCGCCGGCACCTTCACCGCGGAGGCGGGGAAGTACGCGGGGAGGAACATCTTCCAGGCGAACCAGGAGATCGTGAACGACCTCCACGCCTCGGGCCACCTCCTCTCCGACCCCAAGGCGAAGCTCACCCACAGCTACCCGCACTGCTGGCGCTGCCACAACCCGGTCGTCTTCCGCGCGACCGACCAGTGGTTCCTCTCGCTCGACCACCGAAATCTTCGTCAGACCGCGCTCGCCGAGATCGAGAAGGTCGAGTGGATCCCGCGCTGGGGCCGCGACCGCATCTACAACATGATCGAGAACCGGCCCGACTGGTGCCTCTCCCGCCAGCGGACCTGGGGCGTCCCGATCCCCGTCTTCTACTGCGAGGCCTGCGCCGAGCCGCTCCTCTCTCAGAAGGTGATGGAGCAGGTGGCGCGGGCGTTCGAGGAGGAGGGGATCGAGGCCTGGTACCGCCGCACCCCCGCGCAGTTCACCCAGGGCGAGACCTGCCCGAAGTGCGGGAAAACCGAGTTCCGGCGCGAGCAGGACATCCTCGACGTGTGGTGGGACTCGGGCGTCTCCTGGGCGGCGGTGGCGGAGAAGGAGGGGATGGGGATCCCGGTGGACCTCTACCTCGAGGGCTCCGACCAGCACCGCGGCTGGTTCCACTCCGCGCTCCTCACCGCCTCGGCGCTCGAGCAGAAGGCGCCCTACCGCGCCGTGCTCACGCACGGGTTCCTCCTCGACGCGAAGGGGAACGCGATGTCGAAGAGCGCCGGGAACGGGATCGACCCGGCGGACATCATCAAGAAGTACGGTGCGGACATCCTCCGGCTCTGGGTGGCGGCCTCGGACTACCGCGACGACATCACCCTGTCCGAGCAGATCCTCGCCGGCGTGGCCGAGGGCTACCGGAAGATCCGGAACACGATCCGCTTCGTGCTCGGAGCGCTCGACGGGTTCGACCCGAAGGCCCACGCCGTGCCGGTCGAGGAGCTCTCCCCGATCGACCGCTGGGTGCTCGCCCGGCTCGCCGCCTGGAACGAGAAGGTGACGAAGGCGTACGAGGACTACGAGTTCCACCTCGCCTACCACGCCACGATCCAGTTCTGCGCCGTCGAGCTCTCGGCGCTCTACTTCGACATCATCAAGGACCGGCTCTACACCTGGAAGAAGTGGGGCAAGGCCCGCCGGTCCGCCCTGACGGTGCTCCAGGCGGTGGCCGAGGACCTCGTGCGGCTCGTCGCCCCCGTCCTCTCGTTCACTTCGAGCGAAGCCTGGGCGCACCTTCCGGTGCGGTCTGCCGACAGCGTCTTCCTCGCCGGGCTGCCGAAGCGCGCCCGGCCCGCGGACGCCGAGGCGCTCGAGGCGCGCTACGCGAAGCTCTTCGAGGTGCGCGCGGCCGTGCAGGGGAAGCTCGAGGAGGGGCGGCAGGCGAAGCTCATCGGCTCGGGGCTCGAGGCGAAGGTGACGGTGCGCGCCGAGGGCGAGACCCACCGGCTCCTCGCCGAGGCGGGGGACGAGCTCCCGGCGCTCCTCATCGTCTCGCGCGTCGAGCTCGCCGAGGGCCCGCTCGACGTCAAGGTGGAGCGCGCACCGGGCGTGAAGTGCGAGCGGTGCTGGATCTACCGGGACGACGTCGGGGCGGACGCGAAACACCCGACCGTGTGCGCCAAGTGCGCGGACGCCCTGGCATGAGCCGCGGCCCCGGAAAATGGACGGTCCTCGCCGTCCTCTTCGTCGCGCTCGTCGCCTTCGACCAGGCGACGAAGTTCCTGGCGGTGGAGCGCCTCACGACCGTCTTCCAGGCCCGCGGCGACACCACCTTCGGCGAGAAGCTCGCGGGCTTCTACCAGCACCGGAACCTCCTCCCCTACAGG